>NZ_JBXUOY010000029.1:0-31381 GCF_057196705.1 Streptomyces sp. ATLC9
GACGGATTCCTCCAGCTTCGCCGTATACGCGCGCAGCGTCGTCGCCGTGATGCTCCGGAGCGGAAGCCGCCCCAGGTGCGGAATGATGTGAAGCCGCGCTTTACGTTCCTGGTCCTGCTGGGTCTTGGGAGCTCCCCTCCTGCCCGGCGCCCAGCACAGTCCGATGTAGTCGGCCAGCGTGATGGACCCGTCACGCGGGTCCACGAACTCCCCGCGTTCCTCATCCGTGGCAGACCGGCGAAGCCACGCCTTGGCGTCCTCCAGAGTGTCGAAAGACCGATCACGAACCCCGGGGACACCAGCGACCTTGTATCTCCTCCCCTTACCGTAGCGAGGAGTTCGCACCCTCTTCCCGGTTACCGGATCTCTCTTCTTCTTGATCCAGCGGTCCTCTATGTAGCCGGCCAGGTGATACTCCTTATCGGCGAAAGAAACGGTGTTCCACAGCGTCTGGCCCGTCAGTCTCCGAAAGTGCGGCCGGACCGGTGCTGTGGAGCCAATGCCAGAGGGTCCAGGGCCGGGTTGGACCGGGAGTCGGCCTCCTCCTGTTCCCGAATCCAGGTCTCGAGAGCATCCCGCCGATACACCACTCGACCGCGACGCCCCATGCGGAAACTCGGCGGCCCCTGCCGTCGATGCCGCCAGACATACAGCGTGTGCGGCGAGAGGCCGAGATACTCGGCAGCGTCCTTGACGGTCAGGAAGGCCGCGTGAACGGCACCAACGTCAGAGGATGCCGAGGGGGCAGGAAACGACTTTTCGGGCATGAATGGACTTCCGTGGGAGGCGAGGGGCGTCGAGCGCGAGCGCCGTCAATGATCGCCGTCATCGCCGGTTTGGATAACCGGCGATGACGGCCTATGTTTCGCCTTCTCCATACAGTCGACACGCACGCGAGTATCACCCATCGGACTCCACCGAGAAACGAGCAAAGGGGGAAGAACTTGAGCAGGAAGAGACGTGCGTATTGACGCAAGGAAATCCTCATCGTGTCACCCGGTCGATCGTCCGTTGGCCGTTCGCTTCCAAGGTGTTGTACCTTGACATAGCCGTGAAGAGGATTCCAGCCTTCCTGAGCCACTCTCCGTCTGCCGTGAGCGAATGAAGTGCCAGAATTCAGCCTTCGGACTTCTCTCACCCCTGCTTCACGCGGGGAAACGACAACCAGGTTTTCTCGGTAAACCGGTGAGTGCCCCATGGATCGGACATGGAGCCAAGTCGTTCGAGCACCGGATCCGTCGACACGCGGACTGTTTCGGCACTACGCCCCTGGCATCATTTCCGGGTTCGGGAAAAATCCGGTCAGCTGGCCCATACTTCCGCAAGGCTTCTCGTCCACCGAGGCACCGAGCTCTGGGCGCTGTCCCCGTCTGCTCGATTCGACGCTTGGAAAGCCTCGCTCACCGTGGACGGCGTGGGCGCGGTACACGCCGTCCACGGCGACAAGTGCCTGCCGGGACGTACACGGGAGTACTCTGAACCCCCTCAAACCCCGTACCGCTGGGCCTCATCCCCTGCGCTCCATCGGAGTAGTGACGGCGAGGCCGTGGGCGCCTCGGCCCCGTTGCGCCAGCTCACACGCAGCATGGGCATCGGCGAACAGGGATCGCCCTCATGCGTCCAACCGCCTGGCGATCAGTTCCCGTCGGGAAGCATGTCCTCCACCGCGTCCAGGGCCCGCTCCCACGGAAAGGCCCGGGCGTTGCCCGTCTTGGGCGGGTGCGGCTCGTACCCGTCCTCGCCCAGCAGGACCCGCACGCTCTGGGACCGGAGCGCCTCCACACTGCGCGGCACGGCGGGCTGCGCGGCCTGCGCCTGGTTGAAGAACGGCATCGTCGCCACCGGCACACCCATGTGCACCGCCTCCGACGGGATACCCAGCGCCACCGTGTCCGCGATACCCGCGCCCCACTTGTTCAAGCTGGTGCACGACAGCGGGGCGACCAGCATCGCGTCCGCCTTCGGCAGCGCGTCCTTCTCCCACGGCAGCTTGTACCGGGACCGCACCGGGTGGCCGGTGAGTTCCTCCAGCTCCTCCATCCGCGGCTCCCACCAGGCGGCGGCCGACGGCGTGAGGATGGCGCACACGTCCCAGCCGCGTCCCTGGGCGAGTCGTACGGCCTGGTCGAGGTACTGCGTGGGACCGGCCGCGCAGGCGATCAGGTAGAGCACTCGGGTCATGACCGGAGTCCACACCGTCGGGCGAGGCCGGTCAACTCCGGGCCCGGGGCGGGCACGAGCTCTACGAGGTCACCGACCAACCGCGTCACGGACGGCCGCCGGACCTCTTCGGGAGCGAGTCGCTCTGCTTCCAGCAGGTCCCGGACGGCGTCCTCACGGCGCCTGGTCAGGGCCGCGGCGCGTGCGGTGGTCACCAGATGCCGTGCCTGCCGTTCTCTGCCCAGCCCGGCGAGCGCCGTCGCGTCGATCCGCTGTGCCGCCTCGACCGCGGACCACGCGTCGTCCAGCCGCAGCAGCGTGTCCACCTCGTGGAGTCGCACGTTGGTGGGGCCGAAGCCGGTGAAGTCCGCCCCGTCCTCGCCTTGTCGAGCGGCGATTTCCCCGGCTTCGCCGAGCCGGTCAGCCGTGGTGGCCACGGCCTGCGGGGACCGGCCGCTCCCGGTCGCACCGACGGCGGCCACCAGGTACAGCATGCCCAGGGTGGACAGCCCGGCCGGACCGGAGCGTTCCAGGTCGGGGCGCAAGGCGGTGGCGGTGGCGGTGGCGTAGTCGGTTGCGGTGGCGTACCGCTGCTGGTGGATGAGGCCGCGGGCGACCCGTCGGGCGGCTGCGCCGATGGCCACGGGATCACCGGATGTCTCGGCGGCGGCGAGGGCCCGATCGGCGGCGAGGACGGCCGGGGTACGGGCAAGTGCCCCGTACTTGAACAGCAGTGACGCGGTGAGCTGGTAGGCGCGGGACAGCAGCACCGCGGCTTCGCTGCTCACCGCGGCGGTGCGATGCGCGTCGGCGAGGGCCGCGGGAAGGTCGCGTGCGGCGGCGGTGTAGTGACACGAGGCCCATGCCTGGCAGCAGAAGGTGACGCGCCGCCGCAGGCCGGCCAGGTCGACGACGCGACCGCCTTGGGCGGGAGCGTGGAGGGAGTCGGCCAGCGCCGCCACTTCGGCAGGCAGTGTCGTGGCGGGACCGGGCGGAGGTGTGGGGTTATCCGTCATGAGGCGTTCCAGGGGGATACGAAGGACGTTGGCCGCACGCTGGAGCACCGACAGGCGTGGGTCGGTCTGTCGCTGCCCGCCTTCGAGGTCTTGCACCCAGCGCCGGGACTTGCCCATGAGACGCCCGAAGTCGCTCTGGGTGTAACCCCGTCTCTCTCGCCAGTAGGCGATGCGTCGGCCGATGTGTTCAGTGTCCACGGCAGCCCCCGGTCTCAGGGCACGCACTTTGCGTACTCGCCAGGGTTGTACCTCGCTCTACGTTGCGGCACAACAGCTTGCCGTAACCAAGGGAACGCAATGCCTGTCACAGCCAGTCCCCCCGCCAACACCGACGCGGTCCACTCCGCCGCTGAACGGAGCTTGGTCATTCGAAGCCTGCTGCCTACAGCAGCGGGTCTGAAGCGGCCGGCCCTGCGCGGAACGGGGGAGCTGGGGTGGTAAGCCTTGATGCTCCTCGCGATCACACTGAGCAGTACGGCCCGCCGCCACACAGTGCTGCCCGTTCCGCCGGGCCGGCTCTTCCGGCAGAGGCAGTTGCCCGATGGCGTCGGCACTCGGGCTCGTGCATGAGCGCCGAGGTACCCGGCTGCCCGGTTCAGACACGAAGGCGGCACTCTCGTTCAGCCTTGCTCCGGAGTCTTCCAGTAGTCCTGAAGCATCTCGGTGGGCCAGCTCGGTTGCCGTACCTCCCCTCGGGGTCCGAACTCGTCGAACCAGGGCGCGAGGTCGATGACCGGGGTGCCGTCGACGGCGTCCAGGTCGGTGACGTGCAGGTCGCGCCCGTCGACCTTGAGCAGGCGGGGGAAGGCGAGGCCGAGCCGGTTCGGGCGGCGCATGTTGCGGTGTACGAAGGTGCCGGTCTCCGGCCAGTCGGGGTTGTTCCGGGGGCTGCGGACGCCGATGTGCTCCTCGGCCCGGCTGACCAGGTGGAAGTGGAAGACCACTGTGAGGTGGCTGAACTCCTCGATGCCCTGGAGGGTCTCGACGGGGTACTCGGGGTGAAGCCGGATGACGGACTGGGTTCCGCCCCAGAAGTCGTCGGTGGGCTCCTTACGCCCGCCCACGACGGTCGCGATGCTCCGGACCTCGAATGTCTCCGTCATGCGGTTGGCCTTCCTGTCGTGGAGAGGACCGGGGCCGGCGTGCCCCGGTCGTGGTCGGGTGGTGCCGGCTCAACTGCCCGTGCGCAGCAGGGCGGCGGTCCGGGCGTCGAGTTCGGCGACCGCGCCGATGCCGCGGTTACGGAAGGGCGAGACGACCCGGCGCATGGTCAGAACCGTCTCGCGCGCTCGCCCGGACTGGACTCCGCTCATCGCGTCCAGGGCCCGCGACCAGGTGGCGCAGGCGGCTTCCACGTTGCCCTGGCGGGCTTCGATGGCGCCGAGGTAGCCCAGAGTGACGGCGTGGGTCCGGCTGAAGGCCGCCGCCTTGCGGGTGCGCACGCTGCGGTGGAACTGCTTCTGGGCTCCGGTGAGGTCGCCGAGGTCGCGCAGGGTGCAGGCGGTTTCGTGCGCGAGGCTGGCCTCGCCGAAGAAGAAGACCCGGCCCGGGTCCTCGATGCCGTCGTGGGCGTCGGCGAGGTCGTCCTCGGCGCGCAGCAGCGCGGCGGCCGCTGCCCGCTTTTGTCCGGCGGCGGCCAGGGCTCGGGCGTGGACGACGCCGAGCAGGGCCTTCTCCCGTGGGGTGGCCAGGCGGTAGCGCTCGCCGTCCACGGAGGCCGCGGCCAGACTCAGGGCCTGTTGCGGATGGCCGAGGTCGACGGCCTGGTGGGCCATGGCCCGCAGGATGTGCGCGGCCAGGGCCGGGTTACCGGCCTCGGCGGCCAGTTTCACCGCGAGGGCGAAGTAGCGCTGGGCGATGGCGTGTTGGGAGTCGTCGAAGGCCATCCAGCCGCTGAGGTAGGCCAGCTCGCCGGCGGCGGAGAACAAGCGGCGCCGCGTCTGCTCGCTGGCACAGGAGCCGTTGAGGCAGTCGGCGACGTCGGAGGCCAGGTAGGCGACGACGGCGGTACGGCCGTGGCCGCCGCCGTGGCGCTGGTCGCGGCGGGAGAAGAAGCCGCCCATCTCCTCGATGGCCTCGACCTCGCTGTCACCGACCTTGCGTCCGGACGCGCCTCCGCGTGCGCCGGCGCGCTGGGGTGCCTGCTGCCACCACACCTGGGTGGGCAGGGCGAGACCGGCCACCGAGTATGCGGCGGTCCCCAGGACCTGTCGGCGCTCCATGTCCAAGTCCTGTCTCCCCAAAGCGTTCAGCGCGACCAGCGTATCGACGGCCCAGTCGGGCACCGTGGCGGCAGCCGGGTCCGGATCGGAAAGACCGATGTCGGCCGGCGTGACCGGGCGCTTCAGTCCCCGGGACAGCGTCTCGCACAAGATAGCGGGCGCCTGGCCGCTCGGTCGGGTTCCCAGGATCCATTGGGAGATGTGCGAGCGGGTCGCCCCCGTCCACTCCTCGACGCCGCTCTCGGCGGCGACCCGGACGAACTGTGCGGCGACTTGGGCCTGCGACCAGCCGGTCTGCGCGATCACGGCCGCGAGCTTGGTGTTCCGCGTACGCGCCACGGTGCACCCCCATACGCAAAACGATCTTTAGCAGGTTTAGCAGCACTACCGCCCTCGACGGCATACCCACTCCGCGTGATTCGCGGTTCGCTCAACGTATCGACTTCTCGCCGTACTCGGCCACAGAAAGGAGGAAATCGGTGATTTCGGCAACGCCCCACCTGGTGCCAACCACCGTCGGTCCCCTCGACGCGCCGCCCGCCACACCGCAGACCACGGAACACAGTGTGCTTGCCCCGCTCGCCCTTGCAGGAGTGTGGTGCGAGGCGCTCGTCACCATTGAGAGCGGCACTGGCACGAGGCGGCGAACAGAGCGGCGGTGGGACGCGTACGCGGCACCCTCCCCCTGCGCGGCCATCCGCTGGATGCGGAGTTCGGTGCAGACGGTGACGCCGACCCTCGGCCGTCTCCAGCGCGGATACGTGCTCGACCACTGGGTGCACGGCCCCGCCTCCCTGGAGGACTTCGCTCGCCTGGGCCGGGGGCGTTCCTGTTCGCTGACGGTCTACCGGGACGGGGACGAGATCGCCTGGCGGGCCCGTGCGGTCCGCTTCCTTCCCGCCGCTGCGGTCAACGGTCGCCCGTCACGCGCCTGCCCGCACCGCCGCATCCGTACGGGGGCCTCCCATGCCCGGTGAGAGCAGCGACCGGGCCGGGTGCCTTGGGAGCACCTGGCGCTCGGCGACACAGAACCTCGGAGCCCTTCTGGTCTGGGGGATCCTCCTGAGCTTCGGCATATGGGGGCTGTGGCCGCTCCTCACCTTCTACTTCGGCGGATAACGCACCGAGCCCCTCCCTGTTCTGCCGTGCGGTGACCGTGCCCCGCTCGCCCCGAGAACTTCCCGTATCGCTTTGAAAGGACCGACCCGTGTGCCAGCACCAGCCTCCCTACCCGCCTGCGGACACCGATGAGGAGGACGCCCGCCTCGTGGTGCATCACCCCAAGCAGGGCTGGGCGCTGCGGAGTGACGGCGCCGTGTTGTTCGAAGACACCGGCCTGCTGCTCGCCGACGGCCAGGTCGTCCTCCCGCACCGACTCCAGGACGCCGGCCGTCCGGTGCCCGAGGTCTCCGGCCGAAGCGCGGCATGAACACAGTCGCCTTCCCTGCCGCCGCGGCCCTGGCCTGCGGGCCGGTGGAACCGTCCCGCAGGCCCAGTTCGGCCCGCCTGTCCAACCTCCTGCTGGGCGGGAAGGACCACTACGAGTGCGACCGGCTCCTCGCCGCGGAGCTGTTGGCGGTCGCGCCGGGGTTGGAGACGGCCGCGCAGACCAACCGATCCTTCGGCCACCGAGCCGTCCGGCTCATGGCCGACCGGGGCATCGCGCAGTTCCTCGACCTGGGGTGCGGCCTGCCGTACGGGGAGAACCTGCATGAGACGGCCGCCGCCCGGCACCCCGACGCGCGGTTCCTGTACGTCGATCACGACCCTCATGTCATCGCCCATGCCCGAGCCCTGATGAGTGCGCAAGGGCCTGCGGTGACCGCGCACCTGCTGGCCGACATCCGGCAGACGGAGACGGTGCTGTCCTCGCCCGAGGCTGCCGAGGTCCTCATCCCGGGCCGGCCGGTGGGGGTATTGGTGTACGCGGTGCTGCACCTGCTCGGCGACGATGCGGCCGCCGCGCTGCTCGCCGCGTTGCGGGGTCGGCTGCCGCCTGGGAGCTGTGTGTCCGTCACTCACCCGGCCGCGGACCTGCGGCCCCAGGACGCCCGGCACGAGGCCATGCTGTGCGCTGCCGCGGGCCTGCCTTTGTGGCACCGCACCCGGCGGGAGGTCGCTGATCTCCTGGGCGGGCTGGAGCTGCTGGAGCCCGGCATCGCCCCGACCGGGGCGTGGCTGACCGACCACCTGGCCGACCACCTGGGGCTGTCCGCGTCTGCCGCGTGGGCCGCCATCGCCGCTGTGCCCTGACCGGCGGCTCTTCCCGAGACCGGCCGCCGGGGTGCGATGCGCCCCCGGGCCGTGCGGCTTCCCCTGTGGCTCACGGCGCGGGCACCGCTCGCACCCCGGTGGCCCTCCACTCCACCCGACTTCGCTTGGTGAGGACTGTGATGACCCTGTTGGTGACGGCCGTGCTGGCCGTCCTGCTCGCCGCCGTGGTGGTGGCGCTGATACGGCAGGTGCTGGCCCGGCGCCGTCTGGAGCGGCGGCATGCCACCGCCCTCCGGCAGCGCGAGGAGCGGATCCGGCAGCTTGACCGCACCCTGAACGCGGCCGAGGGCGAGGTGTGGCACCTGGCCGGTGAGCGGGTGCCGGCCGGGGTGGCGGGGCTGTGGGACGGCCAGAGCCGTGAGGTGCCCGGGCTGCTGCATCCGGAGCTGAAGGGCACCCGGTTCGCTGCCGCGTTGGACGCGGTGCTCGCGGCGCTCGGCGAGGTGCCGGAGCAGGCCGCCCGGCGGGCGGAGGACGCGGCGCGGGCGGCGGTGGCGACCACGTCGCGGTCGATGGCCGCTCTGGTCCAGGAGGTCCAGGCGGCGGTCTGGGCGATGCTGGAGCGGCACGATGACCCGAAGGTGCTGGAGGACGTCAGCCGGATCGACCACACCGCCAGTCAGCTCGGCCGCCGCGTGCAGGTCATCTCGGTCCTGGCCGGGTCCTGGCCCGGTCGGCAGCGCGAGGACTCCCCGCTGCTGGACGTGGTGCGCGGCGCGGTCTCCCGCATCCGGGACTACCAGCGCGTCAGGGTCACCGGTGAGCCGCCGGTTCTGGTGAGCAGTCAGGCGGTCGAGGCGGTGATCCTCGCGCTGGCCGAACTGCTGGACAACGCCGCCCGCCACTCCAGCCCCAACACCCATGTCCAGGTGGCGTTCACCACCGGGCACAACGGGGTGGCCATCAGCATCGAGGACGCCGGGATCGGTCTCACTCCGGAGGAGAGGGCGCGGGTGGCGGCGCGGCTGTCGGGGCAGGCGCCGGTGCTGCTGACGCAGATGCCCAATCCTCCGCGCTTCGGGATCCCGGTGGCCGGTGTGCTCGCGGCCCGGTACGGGTTCCGGATCAAGGCGGACCAGGAGTCCGCCTACGGCGGGGTGCGGGCCGTGGTCTATCTGCCCAACGACCGGCTGGTGACCTCCGCCGCCCGGCAGGCCCGGCCGTCCCCGCCGCCGGCCGCTCCCGCCCCACAGGCCGCACCCGACGCCGCGCCCGCCGGAGCGCTCCAGGCTCTCGTGCCCGCGGAGCGGCCCGGTGGCCTGCCGCAGCGCCGGCGCCGGGCCCGGCATGCCGCCGAACCGGTGCGGCCGCGGCAACCACCCATGCAGTCCCCCACCGAGGCGGGCACCCTCGGGGCGTTTGCCCGGGGCCGCCGCGCCGCCCAGGACCACAGCTCAATCCCAACCGCCTCTCCCGCCGATGAAGGGAACACCACGCGATGAGCGCACACCACAGCAAGGCTGCCGACCTCGGCCGCGTCCTGGACACGGAGCTGATCGAGGCACTCCCGGGGGTTCTGCGGGCCGTGCTGGTCTCCCGGGACGGTCTGGTGGTGACCACCTCGGATGGGGTGGAGCGGAACCTGGCCGACACGATGGCCGCCGCCGCGTCGGGCCTGCTGGCCCTGAGTAGGCAGGGGGCGGCCTTCGCCGACTGCTCCGACAGTCCCCTGGAGCTGACCCTGATTCAGTACGGGGACGGCTACCTGGTGGGCATGGCCGCCGGCGCGGACACCTATCTGGTGGTGGCCGCCAACCGAAACGCTGACGTCGAGACCCTGTCCTACGCCGCGCAGAAGACGGTTGACCGGATCGGCCGCGTGATGGGCGTGGGCGCCCGGAGCGCCGCGGGCCCGCAGTCGTGACCCGCCCCCGGCGGGACCGGAGCGCCGGACTGGTACGGCCGTATGTGGTCACCGGCGGCCGGTTCGCCCCCAGCCGCAACCATTTCGACCACATCACGCTGGTGGTGCGCGGCGTGCGGGGCCTGTCGCGCGCCGAGCTGGGCCCCGAACAGTGCAGGGTGCTGGACCTGCTGGAGTCCGGGGCGCTGTCGGTGGCCGAGATCGGCCACCACCTGGGCCTGCCGATCAGTGTTCTGCGGGTGCTGCTGTCGGAGCTGATGGAGCACGGCCACATCACCACCCGGTCCACCATCCTCACCCCCTCGGGGCCCCACTCCGGGGGCCCCGACCGAGACCTGCTGGAGGCCGTCCTTGCTGGACTCCGCGCACAGCTCTGAACCGGCCGGCACCCACCTGCGCGGCGACGAGACGACCGTGAAGATCCTGGTCGCCGGCGGCTTCGGGGTCGGCAAGACCACCCTGGTCGGGGCGGTGTCGGACATCGAGCCGCTGCGGACCGAGGAGACGATGACCGCCGCCTCCGTCGGCACCGACGACCTGGCGGGCCTGCCGGACAAGGAACGCACCACCGTGGCGATGGACTTCGGCCGTACCGCCCTGAGCGACAAGATCGTGCTGTATCTGTTCGGGGCGCCCGGCCAGGAGCGGTTCTGGCCCCTGCTGACCGACCTGGCCCACGGGGCGCTGGGCGCGCTGGTGCTGGTGGACACCCGCCGTCTGGAGGACGGCTTTCCCGTCATGGACCGGCTGGAGGACCTCGGTCTGCCGTATGTGGTGGCCGTCAACCAGTTCCCCGACGCCCCCGCCCACCCCGTGGCGGATCTGCGCGGCGCGATGGACCTGGAGGAGCACACTCCGCTGCTGCTGTGCGATGCCCGCGACCGCACCAGCTCCCTCACCGCCCTGATCGGCCTGGTGTCCCACCTGCTCGACCCCACCCCGGAGCCCGCCCGATGACCACCCCGCACACCTTCGGCACCTCCCGGCCGCCCGCACCCGGCTGCCCCTACGACGGCGGCCAGGCCACACCCGCCGGCCCGTGGCCGCTGCCGATCCACGGCCCGGCCTTCAGCGCCGACCCCCGCGCCACCTACGCACAACTGCGGGAGATCGGGCCGATCGCCCCGGTGGAGATCGCCCCCGGCGTCCACGGCTACCTGACCGTCACCTACGACGCCGCCCTCCACCTGCTGCGCAACACCCCGGGCAAGTTCGCCAAGGACCCCGCCCAGCACTGGCGGGCGCTGCGCGACGGACAGATCCCTGCCAACAGCCCGGCGCTGATGATGATGCAGCCCCGCGACAACGCGCTGTGGAAGGACGGACCGGAGCACGCCCGGCTGCGCGGCGCCATCACCGGCAGCCTGGCCCGGGTGGACACCCACGCCCTGGCCGCCACCGTCGCCCGCATCGCCGACACCCTGATCGACCGCATCGCCGCCCAGGGTCATGGCGATCTGATGACCGACTACGCCGACCCGCTGCCCATGCAGACCCTCATCTCCCTGTTCGGCTGCCCACCCGAGCTGGGCATGAGGATCGTGCGGGCCATCGCCGCGCTGTTCGACACCGCCGCCGACGCCGCCGCCATCAACGCCGAGCTGGGGGCCGCCTGCCTGGAGCTGGCCAACCTCAAGCGCCGCCGGCCCGGAGCGGACGTGACCTCCTGGCTGCTGGCCCACCCCGCCGCCCTGACGGACGCGGAGATGGCCCAGCAGATCATCCTCGTCATCGGCGCCGGCACCACCCCCACGACCAATCTCATCGCCAACGCCACACTGCTGATGATCAGCGACGAAGAGTTCAGCGGAGACGTCTTCAGCGGTGTGCGGCCGGTGTCCGACGCGATGGACCACGTGCTGTGGACGGACCCGCCGGTGGCCACCTACTGCCCGCTGTACGTGCGGGAGCCGGAGACCTACCGCGGTGTCCGCCTGGAGCCGGGCGTCCCCGTCCTCGTCTCCTTCGCCGCGGCCAACGCCGACCCCGGGTTGGGGATCGACCCCCGCCAGCGGTCCGGGAACCGCGCCCACCTGGCGTTCAGCGCCGGGGTGCGCGGCTGCCCGGCCCCGAACCTGGCCCGCGTCATCGCCGAAACCGCCGTCGAGCACCTGCTGGACCGCCTGCCCGGCCTGGACCTGGCCGTGCCCGCCGACCGGCTCACCCGTCGCCCCGGCACCTTCCACTCCGGCTGGGCGGCCCTACCCGTGACCTTCCCGACCGCTGCTCCGACCACCGCGCCCGCCCCTGGAGGCACCTCATGAGCATCCAGCCCACCACGCCCACACCCGGCTGCCCTTACCGCCTCGACCCCGACGCGGCCGACATCCACACCGAGACCGCCGCCCTGCGCGCCGCCGGCCCGGCGCCGCTGGTAGAGCTGCCCGGCGGCATCACCGCGCGGCTGGTCACCGACCCCGGCCTGATCAAACGGCTGCTCACCCACCCCCAGGTCTCCAAGGACGCCTACCGGCACTGGCCCGCCCACCCCACGCTGCCCGAGGACTGGCCGCTGCGGACCTGGGTGGATGCCCGCAACGCCCTGACCGCCCACGGTGAGGAGCACACCCGGCTGCGGCGCCTGATCGCCCCGTCCTTCGGCGCCCGCCGCATCCGCGCACTGGCCCCGGTCATCGAGGAGATCACCGCCGACCTGCTCGACGGCCTCGCCGTACTCGACACCGGCGGTCCGGTGGACCTGCGCGGCCACTTCGCGTGGATCCTGCCGCTGACCGTGGTCAACACCGCCCTCGGTGTCCCCGCCGACCTCCACGACGGGCTCCGCGACACCATCGGGAACCTGTTCGCCACCAACCTCACCCCCCGGCAGGCGGTGGAGACCGTCACCGCGGTCTACCGGCTCCTGGCCGAACTGGTCGAGATCAAGCGGGCCCGGCCCGGCGACGACGTCACCACCGACCTGATCCGCGCCCGGGACGAGGAGACCGGTACCCGGCTCTCGGACCAGGAGCTGCTGGACAGCCTCATGCTGCTCATCGGCGCCGGCCACGAGACCACCGTCAACCTCCTCACCCACGGCACCGTCGATCTCCTCACCCACCCCGACCAGCTCGCCGCCCTCCGAGCCGGCTCGGCCCGATGGGAGGACGCGGTCGAGGAAATGCTGCGCCACCAGCCGCCCATCGCCAACATCATCATGCGCTTCCCCACCGAGGACATCACCGACGAGACCACCGGCACCCACTTCCGTACCGGCGAGCCCCTCGTCATCAGCTACACCGCCGTCGGCCGCGACCCTGGCCTGCACGGCGAGAGCGCCGGCACCTTCGACATCACCCGTCCCACCCGCCGCGACCACCTGTCCTTCGGCCACGGCCCCCACTACTGCCTGGGCGCCGAACTGGCCCGCCTGGAAGCCCGCATCGCCCTGCCGGCCCTGTTCGACCGCTTCCCCGACCTCACCCTGGCCGTGCCCCCCGACGAGTTGCGCCCGCTGCCGTCGTTCATCTCCAACGGCCACCAGACCCTGCCCGTCCACCTCACCCACCAGGCGACACCGTGACCGACACCACCACCGACGACCGAATCCCCCTCAGCCGCTACGCCCAGATGGCCTGGCACACCGACGGCCCGCACACCATCACCACCATCACCGGTTCCCTGGAAGTCGACGAGGGCGTGCCGTTGCGCGAGCGGCTGTGGGCGCTGGTCGAGCAGGGCAGCGGTGACCTGGTCCTGGACATGAGCGGCGTGGACTTCCTCGACCCCACCTGTCTGGGGGCGCTCGTCAGCACGGTGAAGAAGGTGCGGCCGCAGCCGGGCCGGACCGTGCGCGTCATCCCCAGCGACCGTGTCCGCAAGGTCCTGCGCCTCACCAGCCTGACCAAGGTCTTCCCTGTCCACGAGACCCTGGACGAGGCGTTGCGCGCCGCGGCCTCCAACACCGAGAACGTTCACCGTCTCCCCGCTGCGGAACACTCGCACGCCTACGACGGCGTCGCCACCAAGCCCTGATCTGCCCCGCCTTTCCCGCCGCAGGGCGATCGAGGCGGACGACACGCCTGCGGTACGGGCTCAGAACTCCCGGACCCCGTCTCAGGGCCCGGGTCGTGCACCATCAACCACTGCCCCCAAGGAGGCACCGCATGACCATTCAGTTGGAGCGTCCGGCCGCGCCCGCGCAGCCCGACGCTGACGCCGTCGCCGAGGCCGACCCGTTCAACCTCGACATCACCTTCGTCGAAGGGACGCCGGCGACCGAGACGATCCTGATGTGCAGCACCGGTGACACCTGCGGCAGCTCCTGCCCGAGCGCCTGCGTCACCTCGTAAGCCGAGTCTGTTCGGCAGTGGGGGGCGGGGGGGGGGGGCCCCGCGCGCCCCCCCCCCCCCCCCCCCGCCCCGGGCGGAGGAGACCTCCGGCAACCGGAGCCGGAGGATTCCTGCATGGATGTTTCCACGACCACCTGGGTGCTGACGATCGTCGGTCTGTGCGCCCTCATCGCCGTCGACTTCTTCATCGGCGGACGTAAGCCGCACGAGGTCTCCATGAAGGAGGCCGGCACCTGGACGATCGTCTGGGTCGTCCTGGCGATCCTGTTCGGCGTGGGGCTGTACGCCGTCGGCGAGAGCCGGGCGGCGGGCGAGTTCGCCGCGGGCTACATCACCGAGAAGTCGCTCAGCGTCGACAACCTCTTCGTCTTCGTCCTGATCATGGCGAAGTTCGCGGTGCCCACCATCTACCAGCAGCGCGTGCTGATGGTCGGTGTGCTCATGGCCTTGGTGATGCGCGCGATCTTCATCGCGGCCGGCGCCGCGCTGATCTCCACCTTCTCCTGGGTCTTCTTCATCTTCGGCGGCTTCCTCATCTGGACGGCCTGGAAGCTGGTGCGCGAGGCCCGCGCCGAGGAGCAGGGCCACGAGGAGGAGGCGTACGAGGAGAACCGCCTGCTGAAGCTGGTCGAGCGGCGCTTCCCCTCCACCTCCCGGTACCACGGCACCAAGCTGTTCGTCGTCGAGAACGGCAGGCGGCTGATGACGCCGATGCTGATCGTCATGCTGGCCATCGGCAGCACGGACCTGCTGTTCGCCCTGGACTCCATCCCGGCGATCTTCGGCCTGACCCAGGACCCGTACATCGTCTTCACCGCCAACGCCTTCGCCCTGATGGGCCTGCGCCAGCTCTACTTCCTCATCGGCGGACTCCTCAAGAAGCTGGTGCACCTGTCCTACGGGCTGTCGATCATCCTCGGCTTCATCGGCGTCAAGCTGGTGCTGCACGCCCTCCACGAGCAGGGCGTGCACGTCCCGGAGATCTCCACCCCGGTGTCGCTGGCCGTCATCTGCGGTGTCCTGGTCGTCACCACGATCACCAGCCTGCGCGCCTCCCGGAAGCTGGGACGCGAGGAGGAGCGGGTCGCGCCGCGCGACTGATCCGGTACGTCCCGAAGCGGCGGTACGGCCGGGCCCCGCACCCGGCCGTACCGCCGCCGCGCATCAGCGCACCACCACGACCCGCCGCTCCCGCCGCTCGCCGCTCACGGCCACCGCCACGGTCACCGTTCCCGGTCGCAGCCCCGTCAGGGTGCCCGCCGCCGGGTCGAGGAGGGCGACACAGCCCGCCCGGGCCCGCGCCCGCCCCGCATCCCCGGTGCACAGGCCCCGCGAACCGGTCCAGTCCGCGCTCAGCGGCCAGCCCACCGGCACCGTGCGCGCCGTGCTCCCGCCGCCCTGGACGACCGCGGCGGAGACCTTCCCCGGCGCACCGCCGACCGGCACGGTTCCGGGCGAGGTCAGGGAGAGCCCGTCCACATGGGGGCGGGTTTGGACCGAGATCCAGTCCCGGTCGGAGCCCTTGTCGATCCCGACCAGCGACCAGCCGCTGAAGCCGCCCTCACCGGCGGGCGCGGCCGGCGCCTTGCCCGCGTTGCCGTTGACCAGGTACGGCACACCGTCCACCCGGGAGGCGTGGAAGACGCCGGCGTGCGCCCCGACGAACACCGCCCCCTTGCCGCTGCGGCGGCGGAAGTCGCCGAGCCAGTCCTCCAGGAGGTCCGCCTCCAGCCGGTCGGTCAGCCGGCTGCCCCGCTGCGGGGTCGGATCGCGCGGCGGTACGTGGGCCAGGACCACGACCGAGCCGATCGCGTCCTCCTGTGCGGCGGAGTCCAGGCGCTCGCGCAGCGCCAGGATCTGCTCCCAGCCGCCGCCGCGCAGGGTCAGCGAGGAGGTGTCGAGGGTGATGAAGCGTGTGCCCTCGTGGTCGAAGGAACGGTGGGTGTCGCCGAACTCCGCGCGGAAGTTCCCGATGGAACCGCCCATCACCTCGTGGTTGCCCGGCACGTAGTACCAGGGCACCTCCTCTCCCAGCTCCTCCTCGAGCACCCGGCGGGCGAAGGCGAGGTCCTCGGGCGAGCCCTCGTCCACCCAGTCCCCGTTCACCACGGCGAAGTCGGGCCGGGCCGCCCGCACCTCCCGCAGGGTGCGCCGGGCCATGCGCACCGCTTCGCCGCCTGGATCGCGGGCGACGAACTGGGCGTCGGAGACCACCGCGAACCGCCAGTCGCGCCCGGCCGTGTCCGCGGCCGTCGAGATCAGCGGGTCCCGGTGGGGGCCGGCGGCGGGCAGGTCGGCGTCCGGCGGGGTCCGGGCCGTCAGTCCGTCCAGGACGACCTCTCCGCGGTACAGCTCGCCGGGCCGGGTCTCGGCCAGATAGAACCGCCGGACCTTCAGCGGGTGGGCGACGCCCTCGGGTACCTCGAAGGCGATTCGTCGCCAGCCGGTCCAGGTGACGTGCGGGCCGCGCAGTATCTGCGAGGTTCCCTCGGCGTCGGTGAGGTGGAGCGAGGGCCAGGCGCCGTGGCCGTCGCCCTTCAGCCACAGGGTGAAGCTCTGCGGCTGGCCGGTGACGGGGATCTGCTCCGGGGGGCTGGCGTAGGCGGCGCGGGTCGCGGTGGACCGCGTGAAGTCGTACTCCATCCGCAGTCCGGCGCCCTCGTGCCCGGCGGGGTCGGCGGACAGGGAGCCGGAGGCGCGTGCGGCGCTGAAGGTCCACCGTCCGGCGTCGTCGAAGCGCGCCACGTCGCGGTCCGTCAGGCCGACGGTGACGGCCAGGACCGCCTTCTTCCCCGCGACGGTGGCCCGGACCAGCCCGGAGGCGGACCCGGCGCCGCCGGTGGCGGCGACGGTGAAGCCGCCGCGCGCGGGGTCGGGGTCGATACGCAGGAGCGAGCGGTCGTAGTCCAGCGCCACGTCCGAGGGGGCGATGGGGGCGCTGCGCCCCTCGGCGTCGAAGCCGGTGAAGCCGAAGGGTGCCTTGGCACCGGGCCCGGGGAGCCCGACCCGCTCCCGGGTCGGGGCGATCCGCTCCAGTGGGCCCAGCACCGTCAGGGCGGTGGAGCCGCGGGCGTGGCCGCGGCGCGCGACGGCCTCGGCCGTCCCCGTCGCGCGGGCGTGGAAGACGCCGTCGCGGTCCACCCGGCCGACCTCGGGGCGGGAGCTGTGCCAGCGGGGCGCCGCATCCGCCGGACGACGCTGCGCCGGCCCGTCCGCCGGGCCGTACGTCTCGTCGTGGCCCGCGGCGGTGAGCGCGCGGGTCAGACCGGGGAAGATCCGCTCCGGATGGCCGCCGGGGACATTGTCCGCCGAGGGGGCCCCGGCCGGCTCCGCGGCCGTCTCCACCCAGAAGCCCTCCAGGTTCCCGCTGCCGTCGGGGGCGGTGACGGCCAGCCCGTTGGGGACCTCCCGCTCGGAGCCGTCGGAGGGGCTGTTCTCCACCTTCGGATCGTCCGAGCCGGGCTCGCGGACGATCAGCGTCGAGGAGCCGCCGCCGTCGAGGTTGAGCGCGTTGTGGGCGCCCAGCCCGTCCATCATCACGGCGAGTTCGGTGAGGGTGACGCCGCCGGACGCGGCCTGGCGGCCGTCCACGGTCAGCACGTGCATCGTGGAGCCGTCCCGGGAGAAACCCACGGCGGTGCGGGGAGCGGCGGTGTTGTTGGGCTGCCCGTCCCAGTTCCGCGGCTCGCCGTCCTCGACCAGCACGCCGCGTCCGCCGACCGCGGTGCGGGGCATCTCGCCGCCGTCGGTACGCAGCCCGTACTCCCAGCTCACCGGATCCCCCGGAGCCAGCGCGGCCAGAGCCCTCGCGCCCGCGTCCCGGCCGAGCAGCACGGTTGCGCCCCCGGGCACCGGGCCGCTGCCGGGGGAGTCGTCCACGCCGGTGACCCGGCCCCCGGAGACGGTGACCTCGGCGACCTGTGACGCGTCGTCCACGGCCAGGGCGCGGTCGGCCGCGCCCCACCGCGCGTTGTAGGCACCGATGCCGTCGGCGGGGACGTTCGCGGCGTTGTAGGCGGCCAGCGGCTCGGTTCCGCCGGGCAGGGTGAGGACGCCCTCGAAGTACAGACCGAGGACGCGGCCCGCGCCGTCCGCACCGAAACCGGCCGCCTCGTGGACGCCGGGGGCGGGTGAGTGGGTGATCTCGCCGTCGTCCAGGCCCGGGCCGAGCGGGGCGCCGGTCTGGTTGATGTCGAAGAAGTCGGCGTTGAAGGCGGCGACGGTGCGGCGCCCGGGGCCGGGGTCGTGCGCGGCGGCCAGTTCGGAGACGGTGGCGCGGTCGGAGACGGAGCCCGGCGACAGGTAGTCGACCCGCGCGCCGCCGTCGAGATCGACGCTGAGGGCGTCGGCGCGCAGCCACTTGTCCGGCTCCAGCCGGTCGAACGAGGTCAGTGTGGTGCCGGGCGCCACGGGCCGCACGGTGCGGGACAGCTCCATGCCGGTGGCGGTGCCGGTGGCGGTGGCGGTGCGTAGGGGAGGGGAGAGCGGAGCGGTGGAGGCGGGGCCGGCCACGACCGGCGGCACCAGTCCCAGCCCGAACGCGAGGACGGCGGCGAGACGGACCGAGGTCCGCCCGGAGGCTCTTCTGACCCGCGACCTTCGTGACACGACATCACCCACAGACGCTGCGAGGGAGCGCGCTTTCCGCGCGTTCAGCGCCACAGGGTGGCAAGGCCGCCCGGTCCGCACCAGAGGGCGTGCGCGAACATCGCCGGAACAACACGCGTTCCCCGTGCGTCCGCTGGACCGAACGGACGCACAGGGAACGTAAGGGGTGAATTGGGGCGGAATGCCGGGTCCGGTCGTGTTCAGCCGCCGGGCCCGGCTGTTCCGGCCGTGTCAGTCGCCGGGTCCGGCGACGAGTCGGCCGCCTCGAATCCTGACCGGGACCGCGGGAAGCGGCGCGTCCGCCGGACCCGCCAGCACCTCGCCGCTGGTGGTGTCGAACAGGCTGCCGTGGCAGGCGCAGTCGGCCTCCAGTTCCTCCACCGAGGTCAGCACGCAGCCCGCGTGGGTGCACACGGCGCTGAACGCCTTGTACTCGCCCTCGGAGGCCTGCGAGACCACCAGCTTCCTCTCGCGGTACAGCCGGGCGCCGCCCACGGGGACGGCATCGGCCGCGCCGAGGTCCACGGGCGCGGTCGGGACCGCCGGAGCCCGCCCGCCGCCCCCGCCGGAGCAGGCGGTCAGACCGAGGCCCGCGGCCCCGGCGAGGGCCGCGCCACACAGCGCGGTGCGGCGGCCGGGCGGGCCGGGGAGGTCGCCGCTCATCGTCGTACTCTCCTCTCGGCCGCTCACGGCCTCACCGGCAGGACGTCCTGGAGGAACTTGCCGGTGTGACTCCCGGGCACCACCGCGACCTGCTCCGGGGCGCCCTGGGCGACGACCGTGCCGCCGCCGCTGCCGCCCTCCGGGCCCATGTCCACCACCCAGTCCGCGGTCTTGACCACATCGAGGTTGTGCTCGATGACGATCACCGTGTTGCCCTTGTCCACCAGCCCGGACAGCACCTCGATCAGCTTGCTGATGTCCTCGAAGTGCAGGCCGGTGGTCGGCTCGTCCAGGACGTAGACCGTACGGCCGGTGGAGCGCTTCTGAAGCTCCGAGGCGAGCTTCACGCGCTGCGCCTCACCACCGGAGAGCGTGGTGGCGGGCTGGCCCAGCCGCACGTAGCCGAGGCCGACGTCGTTGAGGGTGCGCAGGTGGCGGGCGATGGCGGGCACCGCCTCGAAGAACCCCAGCGCCTCCTCGATCGGCATGTCCAGCACCTCGGCGATGGACTTCCCCTTGTAGTGCACCTCCAGGGTCTCCCGGTTGTAGCGCGCTCCGTGGCAGACCTCGCACGGCACGTACACGTCCGGCAGGAAGTTCATCTCGATCTTGATCGTGCCGTCGCCGGAGCAGTTCTCGCAGCGGCCGCCCTTGACGTTGAAGGAGAAGCGCCCCGGCAGGTAGCCGCGTACCTTCGCCTCCGTCGTCTCCGCGAACAGCCGGCGCACATGGTCGAAGACGCCCGTGTACGTGGCCGGGTTGGAGCGGGGGGTACGGCCGATGGGGGACTGGTCGACGTGCACGACCTTGTCCACGTTCTCGTCGCCCTCCACCCGCACATGCCGGCCCGGCACCGACTTCGCGCCGTTCAGCTCGCGGGCCAGGTGGGTGTAGAGGATGTCGTTGACCAGGGTGGACTTGCCCGATCCGGAGACGCCCGTGACCGCGGTGAACACTCCCAGCGGGAACGACACGTCGATGTTGCGCAGGTTGTTCTCCTTGGCGCCGCGGACGGTCAGCATCCGCTTGCGGTCCACCGGGCGGCGCTTCTCCGGAGTCGGGATGGCCTTCCGCCCCGACAGGTACTGCCCTGTCACCGACGCCTCGTTGGCCAGCAGCTCCTTCAGCGGGCCGCTGTGCACCACCTCGCCGCCGTGTTCGCCCGCGCCCGGGCCGATGTCCACCACCCAGTCGGAGGTCTTGATGGTGTCCTCGTCGTGCTCGACGACGATCAGGGTGTTGCCCATGTCCCGCAGCCGCACCAGTGTCTCGATCAGCCGGTGGTTGTCGCGCTGGTGCAGGCCGATGGACGGTTCGTCCAGCACGTAGAGCACGCCCACCAGGCCGGAGCCGATCTGGGTCGCCAGCCGGATGCGCTGCGCCTCGCCGCCCGAGAGCGTCCCGGCGGCGCGGTTGAGGGAGAGGTAGTCCAAACCGACGTCGACCAGGAACCGCAGCCGCTCGTTGACCTCCTTCAGAACCCGCTCGGCGATGGCCTTCTCGCGCTCGCTGAGCTCCATGGCGCTCAGGAAGTCGGCGCACTCGCTGATCGACATCGCGGAGATCTCGGCGATCGACTTCCCCTGCACCGTCACGGCCAGGACGATCGGCTTGAGCCGTGTGCCCTCGCAGGAGGGGCAGGGCACCTCGCGCATGTAGCCCTCGAAGCGCTCCCGGCTGGAGTCCGTCTCCGCCTCCGAGTGCCGGCGCCGCACGAACGGGACCGCGCCCTCGAAGGCCGTGGTGTAGGACCGCTCCCGCCCGTAGCGGTTGCGGTAGCGGACCTCGATCTGCGTGCGGTGGCCGTTGAGCAGGGCCTTCCTCGCGCGCTGCGGCAGTCCGCCGAAGGGGATGTCGGTGCGGAACCCGAGCGCGTCGGCCAGGGCGCCGATCAGCCGCCCGAAGTACTCCTTGCTGTGACCGTGCGACCAGGGGTGGATCGCGCCCTCGTCCAGCGACTTGTCCGGGTCGGGGACGACCAGCTCCGGATCCACCTCCATGCGGGTGCCGATGCCGCTGCACTCCGGACAGGCGCCGAAGGGGGAGTTGAAGGAGAACGAGCGCGGCTCCAGCTCCTCGAACGACAGGTCGTCGTAGGGGCAGTACAGGTGCTCGGAGTACATCCGCTCGCGCTGCGGGTCGTCCTCGTCCAGGTCGACGAAGTCGAGGATCACCATGCCGCCGGACAGGCCCAGCGCGGTCTCGACGGAGTCGGTCAGACGCCGCTTGGCGCTCTCCTTGACCGTCAGGCGGTCGATGACCACCTCGATCGTGTGCTTCTCCTGCTTCTTCAGCTTCGGAGGGTCGGAGAGCTGGACCGTGGCGCCGTCCACCCGGGCGCGGCTGTAGCCCTTGGTCTGCAGCTCGGCGAAGAGGTCGGCGAACTCGCCCTTGCGCTGGCGCACCAGCGGGGAGAGGACCTGGAAGCGGCTGCCCTCCGTCAGGGAGAGTACTTTGTCCACGATCGCCTGCGGGGACTGCCGGGCGATCGGGCGCCCGCACTCGGGGCAGTGCGGCTTGCCGACCCGGGCGAACAGCAGCCGCAGATAGTCGTAGACCTCCGTGATGGTGCCGACCGTCGAGCGGGGATTGCGGGAGGTGGACTTCTGGTCGATGGAGACCGCCGGGGACAGGCCCTCGATGAAGTCCACGTCCGGCTTGTCCATCTGCCCCAGGAACTGCCGGGCGTAGGAGGACAGCGACTCCACGTAGCGGCGCTGTCCCTCGGCGAAGATGGTGTCGAAGGCGAGCGAGGACTTGCCCGACCCCGACAGCCCGGTGAAGACGATGAGGGAGTCGCGGGGGAGGTCGAGCGAGACGTTCTTGAGGTTGTGCTCGCGAGCCCCACGGACGATGAGACGGTCGGCCACGCCGATTGGCACCTTTCGTGTGGGTTGTAGGGGCCGGGCGCCTGCCCGGAGCCCCTGCCCAAGGGTATGGGGTAGCGCCGCCGTGGTGTCGTGCCCGGGGCGCATCGCGAGCCTATAGCACGTGTATTCGATTTACGGGGCCTCCTTGCCTCCTTCACCCGAAGGGGTGGCGGGGATAGCTTTGGATCATGACCGCGCCCGCCGCCGGCTCCGCCGGCCACACTGCCGATCCCGCCGCCGACACCGCCGCCCTGCGGGAGTCCACCGACCGCCTCCTGGCCGCCGTCCGGAAGCTGGACGACGCCGCCCTGGCCGCTCCCTCGAAGCTGCCGGGCTGGACCCGCGGCCACGTCCTGGCCCATCTCGCCCGCAACGCCGACGCCCTGGTCAACGTACTGGCCGGCCGGCCCATGTACCTCAGCGCCGACGCCCGCGAGGCCGACATCGAGCGCGACGCCCCCCGCCCCCTGGCGGCCCAGCTGGAGGACCTGAGCACCAGTGCCGCCCGCCTGGACGGGGCGATGGCCGAGCTTACCGGCGAGCGGTGGGGCGCCACCGTCGAACTGCGCAACGGCGTCACCGACCTCGCCTCCTCCCTCCCCTTCCGCCGCCGGATCGAGATCGAACTGCACCACGTCGACCTCGGCATCGGGTACGGACTGGCGGACATGCCCGCCTCCTTCACCGACCGCGAGCTGGAGAACATGGCCAGGCGGTTCGCGGGGCACCCCGGTGTGGAACCCGTGGAGCTGAGGGCGGGGGACGGCCGGATCCTGCGCACCGGCCGCGCGGCCGGGCAGGGGGAGACGGCGGTGACCGTCACCGGCTCGCCCGCCGCGCTCGTGGGCTGGCTCACGGGCCGCACCGACGGCACCGGACTCACCGCCTCCGCGGCGGACCTGCCCCCGCTGCCGCCCCTCTGACACACTGATCGCCGACCGCGCCCCCTTCCGGAAGGAGCCGCACAGCCCATGCCGTACACAGGAAAAGTCGCGGTCGGCGGTCCGCCGGACGTCCACGAGCTGACCGACCTGGTGATCTCCAAGGCCGCGGTCGGCCCGATGGAGAACAACGCCTACCTGCTGCGCTGCCGCGCCACCGGCGAACAGCTCATGATCGACGCCGCCAACGAGCCCGGCACCCTGCTGGGCCTCATCGGCGAGGACGGCGTCGGCTCGGTCGTCACCACCCACCGGCACGGCGACCACTGGCAGGCGCTCGACGCCGTCGTCCGGGCCACCGGCGCGCGCACCTGCGCCGGGCGCTACGACGCCGAGGGCATCCCGGTGCCCACCGACGTGCCCCTGGAGGACGGCGACGCCGTGACCGTCGGCCGCGTCACGCTCACCGCCCGCCACCTGCGGGGCCACACCCCGGGCTCCATCGCCCTGGTCTACGACGACCCCCACGGCCATCCGCACCTGTTCACCGGCGACTGCCTCTTCCCCGGCGGCGTCGGCAACACCCACGGCGACCCCGAGGCGTTCACCACCCTGCTGAACGACGTGGAGGCCAAGCTCTTCGGCGAACTCCCCGACGAGACCTGGGTCTACCCCGGCCACGGCGCCGACACCACCCTGGGCGCCGAGCGCCCGCACCTGGCTCAGTGGCGCGAACGCGGCTGGTGACGGGCCCCGCACGGTGTGCGACGGCGGGGCGCGCCGCCGCCTGCCCCGCGCGCCGCGGGCCGCCAGTAAGGTGGGCGTCATGGCAGACCCCTCCAGCTACCGCCCCAGGCCTGGAGAGATCCCCGACTCCCCGGGGGTCTACAGGTTCCGCGACGAACACGGCCGGGTGATCTACGTCGGGAAGGCGAAGAGCCTGCGCCAGCGCCTGGCCAACTACTTCCAGGACCTGGCCGGCCTCCACCCGCGCACCCGCACGATGGTCACCACGGCCGCCTCCGTGGAGTGGACGGTGGTCTCCACCGAGGTCGAGGCGCTCCAGCTGGAGTACTCCTGGATCAAGGAGTTCGACCCGCGCTTCAACGTCAAGTACCGCGACGACAAGAGCTACCCCTCCCTCGCGGTGACGATGAACGAGGAGTTCCCGCGTGTGCAGGTGATGCGCGGGCCCAAGAAGAAGGGCGTGCGCTACTTCGGGCCGTACGCGCACGCCTGGGCGATCCGCGAGACCGTCGACCTGATGCTGCGCGTCTTCCCGGTGCGCACCTGCTCGGCCGGGGTCTTCAAGCGCTCCGCCCAGATCGGCCGTCCCTGTCTGCTCGGCTACATCGGCAAGTGCTCGGCGCCCTGCGTCGGCCGGGTCGACGCCGAGGAGCACCGGCGGCTGGCCGAGGAGTTCTGCGACTTCATGGCCGGGCGCACCGGCGCCCACCTGCGCCGCCTGGAGCAGGAGATGCACCGGGCCGCCGAGGAGATGGAGTACGAGAGGGCCGCCCGGCTGCGCGACGACATCGAGGCGCTGAAGCGGGCGATGGAGAAGAACGCCGTCGTCCTCACCGACGCCACCGACGCCGACCTGGTCGCGGTCGCCGAGGACGAGCTGGAGGCGGCCGTCCAGATCTTCCACGTCCGCGGCGGCCGGGTGCGCGGCCAGCGCGGCTGGGTCACCGACAAGGTGGAGGAGGTCACCACCGCCGGCCTGGTCGAGCACGCCCTCCAGCAGCTCTACGGCGAGGAGAGCGGCGACGCCGTGCCCAGGGAGGTCCTGGTCCCGGCCCTGCCCGATCCGGTGGAGCCGCTCGCGGCCTGGCTGGCGGGCCGGCGCGGCGCGGCCGTGGACCTGCGGGTGCCGCGGCGCGGCGACAAGCGCGCGCTGATGGAGACGGTGCGGCGCAACGCCCAGCAGGCCCTGGTCCTGCACAAGACCAAGCGCGCCTCCGACCTGACCACCCGCTCCCGCGCGCTGGAGGAGATCGCCGAGGCACTCGGGCTGGACTCGGCCCCGCTGCGCATCGAGTGCTTCGACATCTCCCACCTCCAGGGCGAGGACGTGGTGGCCTCGATGGTGGTCTTCGAGGACGGCCTGGCCCGCAAGAGCGAGTACCGCCGCTTCCAGATCAAGGGCTTCGCCGGCCAGGACGACGTCCGCTCCATGCACGAGGTGGTCTCCCGCCGTTTCCGCCGCTACCTCCAGGAGAGGCAGCGCACGGGCGAGTGGGCCACCGGGGAGGACCTCGCGGCGGAGGACTCCGGAACCGGGGGACCGGGGAGCGTCCCGGACGGGCCGGCCCCGGCCGGGGAGCGGGAGGGGAACAGGCCGCCGAAGTTCGCCTACCCGCCGCAGCTGGTCGTGGTCGACGGCGGGCAGCCGCAGGTCGCCGCCGCACGGCGGGCCCTGGACGAGCTGGGGATCGACGACGTGGCCGTGTGCGGGCTGGCCAAGCGCCTGGAGGAGGTGTGGCTGCCCGGCGAGGACGACCCGGTGGTCCTGCCCCGGACCAGCGAGGGCCTGTACATGCTCCAGAGGGTCCGCGACGAGGCGCACCGTTTCGCCATCCGCTACCAGCGCGGCAAGCGGTCGCGGGCGATGAAGGCGAGCCCGCTGGACGCCGTCCGCGGCCTCGGGGAGTCCCGCAAGCAGGCCCTGGTCAAGCACTTCGGCTCGGTCAGACGGCTGCGCGCCGCCACTGTCGAGCAGATCTGCGAGGTCCCCGGCGTCGGACGCAAGACCGCCGAGGCCGTCGCCGCGGCCCTGGCGCAGGCGGCCCCGGCCGCTCCGGCGGTGAACACCGCCACGGGTGAGATCCTGGAGGACCGGGAAGGCCGGTAGGACACCGGCGATCGACAGGCGGAACGCCACAGGTGGGCGGGGGAGAGCGCGATGAACGAGCACATGGGAACGGGAGACGGAGCGCAGGTGGGCACGGGCACGAGTACGGGCGCGGTGGCCGACACCGCGGGGAACGGAGGCGACACCGCCGCCATCCCCGAACTGGTGATCATCTCCGGCATGTCCGGCGCGGGCCGCAGCACCGCCGCCAAGTGCCTGGAGGACCTCGGCTGGTTCGTGGTGGACAACCTGCCGCCCGCCCTGATCCCGACCATGGTCGACCTCGGTGCCCGCTCGCAGGGCAACGTGGCCAGGATCGCCGTCGTCGTCGACGTCCGCGGCCGCCGCTTCTTCGACAACCTTCGCGAGTCCCTGGCCGACCTCGACGCCAAGCACGTCACCCGCCGGATCGTCTTCCTGGAGGCGTCCGACGACGCCCTGGTGCGGCGCTTCGAGTCGGTGCGCCGCCCCCACCCGCTCCAGGGCGACGGGCGCATCGTGGACGGCATCGCCGCCGAGCGCGACCTGCTGCGCGAGCTGCGCGGCGACGCCGACCTGGTCATCGACACCTCCGCCCTCAACGTCCACGAGCTGCGGGCCAAGCTCGACGCCCAGTTCGCCGGTGAGGAGGAGCCCGAGCTGAGGGCGACGGTGATGTCCTTCGGCTACAAGTACGGCCTCCCCGTCGACGCCGACCTCGTCGTCGACTGCCGTTTCCTGCCCAACCCGCACTGGGTGCCGGGACTGCGGCCGTACACCGGTCTCAACGAGGAGGTCTCCCAGTACGTCTTCAACCAGCCCGGCGCCAAGGAGTTCCTGGACCGCTACGCCGAGCTGCTCCAGCTCATCGCCGCCGGCTACCGCCGCGAGGGCAAGCGCTACGTGACCGTCGCGGTCGGCTGCACCGGCGGCAAGCACCGCAGCGTGGCGATGTCCGAGAAGCTGGCCGCCCGGCTGGCCGCCGAGGGCGTCGAGACCGTCGTCGTGCACCGCGACATGGGACGCGAGTGACCGTCCGCACCCGCAGACTGCGGCGCCTGGTCACCACCCGCAGAGCCCGCGGCGGGACCCCGAAGGTGGTGGCGCTCGGCGGTGGCATGGGCCTGTCCGCCTCGCTGGCCGCGCTGCGCCGGATCACCCGCGACCTGACCGCCGTGGTCACCGTCGCCGACGACGGCGGCTCCAGCGGGCGGCTCCGCGACGAACTGGGCGTCCTGCCCCCCGGCGACCTGCGCAAGGCCCTGGCCGCGCTGTGCGGCGACGACGAGTGGGGCCAGACCTGGGCCCGGGTCATCCAGCACCGCTTCGTCAGCAGGGGCGACCTGCACGAGCACGCGGTGGGAAACCTGCTGATCGTCGCCCTGTGGGAGCAGCTCGGTGACCATGTGCAGGCCCTGGACCTGGTGGGCAGGCTGCTGGGCGCGCATGGCCGGGTGCTGCCGATGTCCGCCGTCCCGCTGGAGCTGCGGGCCCTGGTGCGCGGCCACGAACCGGCGCGCCCGCGGGAGGTCACCACCGTCCGGGGCCAGGCCACCGTCGCCCTCACCCCCGGCGAGGTGCAGCAGGTGCACCTCGTCCCGCACGACCCGCCCGCCGTCCCCGAGACCGTCGAGGCGGTCCTCGACGCGGACTGGGTGGTGCTCGGCCCCGGCTCGTGGTTCTCCTCGGTCATCCCCCACCTGCTGGTCCCCGAACTCCTCCAGGCGCTCACCGAGACCAGGGCGCGCCGTGTGCTCTCGCTCAACCTCGCGCCGCAGCCGGGAGAGACCGACGGCTTCTCCCCGCAGCGTCATTTGGAGGTTTTGGCCCGACACGCCCCTAAACTCACCTTCGACGTGGTGCTGGCCGACCGGGCCGCCGTGCCCGACGAGGAAGGCCTCCGCAACGCCGCCCGGCGCCTCGGCGGCACGGTCGAGCTGGCGCCGGTGGCCGCCCCGGGAGGAGCCCCCCGGCACGACCCGGAGCTGCTGGCCGCCGCGTACGACCGGATTTTTCGAATGCATGGAAGGATCGGCCCATGGCGATGACGGCATCGGTGAAGGACGAGATCTCCCGGCTACCCGTCACCCGGACCTGCTGCCGGAAGTCGGAGGTCTCCTCCATCCTGCGGTTCGCCGGCGGACTGCACCTGGTGAGCGGCCGCATCGTGATCGAGGCCGAGCTGGACACCGGCATCGCCGCCCGCAGACTCCGCAAGGACATCCTGGAGATCTTCGGCCACGCCTCCGACCTGGTGGTCATGGCCCCCGGCGGGCTGCGCCGCGGCAGCCGCTACGTCGTACGGGTGGTGGCGGGCGGTGACCAGCTCGCCCGGCAGACGGGGCTGGTCGACGGCCGCGGCCGCCCGGTGCGCGGTCTGCCGCCCCAGGTGGTCTCCGGGGCCACCTGCGACGCCGAGGCCGCCTGGCGCGGCGCCTTCCTGGCGCACGGCTCGCTCACCGAGCCCGGACGCTCCTCCTCCCTGGAGGTCACCTGCCCCGGCCCCGAGGCCGCCCTCGCCCTCGTCGGCGCCGCCCGCCGTCTGCAGATCGCGGCCAAGGCGCGCGAGGTGCGCGGTGTGGACCGGGTCGTCGTCCGCGACGGCGACGCCATCGGCGCGCTGCTGACCCGGCTGGGAGCCCACGAGTCGGTACTGGCGTGGGAGGAGCGGCGGATGCGCCGTGAGGTGCGGGCCACCGCCAACCGCCTGGCCAACTTCGACGACGCCAACCTGCGCCGCTCGGCCCGCGCCGCCGTCGCCGCCGGGGCCCGTGTGCAGCGCGCGCTGGAGATCCTGGGCGAGGAGGTGCCCGAGCACCTGGCCGCGGCCGGCCGGCTGCGCATGGAACACAAGCAGGCGTCCCTGGAGGAGCTGGGGGCGCTGGCCGACCCGCCGCTGACCAAGGACGCCGTGGCCGGGCGTATCCGGCGGCTGCTGGCCATGGCCGACAAGCGCGCCGCCGACCTGGGGATCCCGGGTACCGAGTCGAACCTGACGGAGGAGATGGTCGGCTGAACGGGCTCCGGGAGCCCGTCCGTCCCGCCGTCCCCGCACGCCGTGTCGCCGGGGCCCGCGGCCGGGGACCGGCGCCGCCCGGATGTCTGCCGGGCGCCTTCGCGGGTACGCCCTGCCACCGGTGCGCCATACCGCACACGGCGGGTGGCCGATGTCACTCGCGAGCACCCGGCGCGGTAGGGTCGGAAGTGGTCGGGGACATCCCAAACAGCTTCGCCGGTGTCCGCACCGGCGTACCTAGCGAGGAGATCGGTTCGTGACGATCCGCGTAGGCATCAACGGCTTCGGCCGCATCGGACGGAACTACTTCCGCGCCCTTCTGGAGCAGGGCGCGGACGTCGAGATCGTCGGTGTCAACGACCTGACCGACAACGCGACCCTTGTCCACCTGCTGAAGTACGACAGCATCCTGGGCCGTCTGAAGCAGGAGGTCAGCCACACCGCCGACACCATCACGGTGGGCAGCCAGACTTTCAGGACGATGGCCGAGCGCGACCCGGCCGCCCTTCCGTGGGGTGAGCTCGGCGCCGACATCGTCATCGAGTCCACCGGCATCTTCACCAAGCGCGAGGACGCCGCCAAGCACCTGGCGGCGGGCGCGAGGAAGGTCCTCATCTCGGCTCCGGCCAAGAACGAGGACATCACCCTCGTCATGGGCGTCAACCACGAGGCCTACGACGCCGAGAAGCACCACGTCGTCTCCAACGCCTCCTGCACCACCAACTGCGTGGCGCCGATGGCCCTGGTGATGGACGAGAACTTCGGCATCGTCAAGGGCATGATGACGACCGTCCACGCGTACACCAACGACCAGCGCATCCTGGACTTCCCCCACAAGGACCTGCGCCGGGCCCGCGCCGCGGCCGAGAACATCATCCCGACCTCGACCGGCGCCGCCAAGGCCACCGCCCTCGTCCTGCCGCAGCTCAAGGGCAAGCTGGACGGCATCGCCATGCGCGTCCCGGTCCCGACCGGCTCGGTCACCGACCTCGTGCTGGAGCTCGACCGCGAGGTCGGCAAGGACGAGGTCAACGCCGCCTTCCAGAAGGCCGCCGAGGGCCGGCTGAAGGGCGTCCTGGAGTACACCGAGGACCCGATCGTCTCCTCGGACATCGTCAACTGGCCGGCCTCCTGCACCTTCGACTCCTCCCTGACCATGGTCCAGGGCAAGCAGGTCAAGATCGTCGGCTGGTACGACAACGAGTGGGGCTACTCCAACCGCCTCGTGGACCTCACGGTCTACGTCGGCGAGCGGCTCTGACCACGCTGCCGGACAGCAGCGCCGAGACGTGACGCGGCGGGGTTCGCGGGGCGCGATGACGCGCCCCGCGGGCCCCGTCTCGCGATGACCGGCCGCGTGGCCGGCGACCGTGCAAACCACCGAGCAGACCACCACGGAGCCACACCATGAAGACGATCGACGACCTCGGCGTCGCGGGCCGGCGGGTCTTCGTCCGCGCCGATCTGAACGTGCCGCTCGAGGGCGGTGCCATCACCGACGACGGCCGCATCCGCGCCGCCGTCCCGACGATCGGCAAGCTGGCCGAGGCCGGCGCCAGGGTGATCGTCGCCTCCCACCTGGGCCGCCCCAAGGGCGCCCCCGACCCGCGGTTCTCCCTCGCCCCCGTGGCCGAGCGGCTGGGTGAACTGCTGGGCGGCGACGTCGCGTTCGCCACCGACACCGTCGGCGACTCCGCGAAGTCCACCGTCGGCGCCCTCGCCGACGGACAGGTCGCGGTGCTGGAGAACCTGCGCTTCAACGCCGGCGAGACCAGCAAGGACGACGCCGAGCGCGGCGCCTTCGCCGACAGCCTGGCGGCCCTCGCCGACCTCTACGTCGGCGACGGCTTCGGCGCGGTGCACCGCCGCCACGCCTCCGTCTGCGACCTCCCGGCCCGGCTGCCGCACGCCGCCGGCGGCCTCATCGCCACCGAGGTCGGCGTCCTGCGCAAGCTCACCGACGACGTCGAGCGCCCCTACGCCGTGGTCCTGGGCGGGGCGAAGGTCTCCGACAAGCTCGGAGTCATCGACCACCTGCTGGAGCGCGCCGACCGCATCCTCGTCGGCGGGGGCATGGCGTACACCTTCCTGAAGGCGCAGGGGCACGAGATCGGCGCCTCGCTGCTCCAGGAGGACCAGATCCCGGCCGTCCAGGACTACCTCAAGCGTGCCGGGGAGCGCGGCGTGGAGTTCGTCCTCCCCGTCGACGTGGTGGCCGGCGCCGGTTTCCCGGATCTGAGGACCAAGCTGCCCTCCGAGCCCGTCACCGTGGCCGCGGACGCCATCCCGGGTGATCTGATGGGGCTGGACATCGGCCCCCGCAGCCAGGAGCTGTACGCCGCCAAGCTCGCCGACGCGGCCACCGTCTTCTGGAACGGCCCGATGGGCGTCTTCGAGCACCCGGACTACGCCGAGGGCACCCGGGCCGTGGCCCGGGCACTGATCGACAGCCCGGCCTTCACCGTGGTCGGCGGCGGGGACTCCGCCGCGGCCGTCCGCGTCCTGGGCTTCGACGAGGAGGCCTTCGGCCACATCTCCACCGGGGGCGGCGCCAGCCTGGAGTACCTCGAGGGCAAGACGCTTCCCGGCCTCGCCGCGCTGGAGGACTGATCCGGTGCGCCGGGCCTCCCGGCGCACCGGGGAGCACACGCGGCCGCCGGGCCGCGACCGACCACGGCGCCG
>NZ_JBXUOY010000030.1:0-30398 GCF_057196705.1 Streptomyces sp. ATLC9
CTCCACGGTGACGGCGCGATCTTCTCCTTCGCGCGGCACAGCGTAGGCCGGACGGGACGCCGGGGCGAGGAGGTCGGCGCCCGCCGGCTCGGGGACGGGCGCCGGCTCGGAAACGGGCTCCCCGGGCGCGTCCGCCAGCCGGGCGGTGTGGCGGCGGGAGAACCGTGCGGCCCCCAGCAGCAGCGCCACCAGCGCGACCTTGACCAGCAGCAGCCGTCCGTACGAGGTGGAGGTCAGCGCCTCCCAGCCGCCGACCTGCCGCCAGGACTGGTACAGGCCGGTGGCGGCGAGGACGGCCACGCAGCCGAGCGCGGTCCGCGAGAAACGGCGCACCGCGTCCCCGCTCACCGCGGGCCCCCACCGCAGCGCGGTGAGCAGCGTCGCCAGGCCGCCCAGCCAGACGGCGACGGCGAGCAGGTGGACGATGTCGGCCGGCACCGCCACGGTGGTCCGGGGACCGGTCGAGGCGTGCTCGGCCGCGGCCCAGGTGGCGGCGAGTCCCACGGCGACGACCGCGCCGCCCGCCGACAGCCCGAAGACCCCGGAGACCGGGCCCCGCCGGTCGCGCACGGCCCGCTCCCCGCCGTCGTCCCCGGGCCCGCCCCCGGGCTCCCGCCCGCTGCCGGGCCCGTCCCCGCCTCGCCGGGCGTACGACCCGAAGAGCAGCGCTACGAACAGCGCCGCCACCGCGAGCAGCAGCAGCCGGGAAACCAGCGCCGCACCCGTCCGGGTCTCCAGCACCGCGCCGAGCGCGTCCGTGTCGAGCATGTCGCCCGGACCGCCCGCGCCGGTGTACGGGACCCGCAGCAGCAGTGCCGCGACGGTGGCGGCGGTCAGCGTGACCCAGCCGGCCACGACCAGGCGCCGCACCGCCCGCGCCCGGGCGGCGGCGGGCAGGCAGCCCAGGACGAGGACCGCCCCGCCGACGAGCAGGACGAACCCGGTGTAGGCGGCGTAGCGGGCGATGCCGTGGAGCACGCCGACCGCGCCGCCGCCCGGCTCCTGATCCGGCAGGACGGCGGAGGTCTGCGAGGGGGCGCCGACGGAGAAGGTGAAGGCTCCGGAGACGGGGTGACCGTCGGCCGAGACGGCCTTCCAGACGACGGTGTAGGTGCCGTCGGGCAGCCCGTCGCGCAGCCCGGTGCCGTGGCGGACCTCCCCGTCCGCGGAGAGGTCCAGCGGTTCGCCGCTGTCCACGCGCCCGCCGTCGGGTGCGAGGACGCGGATGGCGTCGTCCGCCAGGGACACGCTCTCGGAGAAGGTGAGCGTCACCTGCCGGGGGGCATGTTCCACCACCGCTCCCCGCGCCGGGTCGCTGCCGGTCAGCGTGGCGTGCGCGGCGGCCGGCGCGGCGCCGCCGAGCAGCAGCGCCGCCAGCAGGCCGAGCACACCGAGCAGGCCGGACAGCCTGTGCGGGCCGGGCCGTACGGCCGGCCGTGGCAGGGCGCGGGGAGCGGTGGTGGTCATGACGGGGGTACCTGCCTCACTGTCCGGAGTGCTCGGCGTGATCGGCGTGCCCGGAGGCGTCGGGGACGTGGTTGACCGCCTCGACCGGGACCTCGACGGTGATCGGTCCGGACTTCTCGAAGCGCAGTTCCACCGAGACCTTCTCGCCCTCGGCGGGCTTGCGCTCCAGGTCCATGAACATCAGGTGGTTGCCGCCCCGGCTGAGCTCCAGCGTGCCGTTGGCGGGCACGTCCAGGGAGTCCACCCGCCGCATCCGCCCGCCGGTGGTCTCGTGGATCTGCACGTCGTCGGAGATGTCGCTGGTGGCCGAGACGAGCCGGTCGGCGGTGTCGCCGTCGTTGTGGACGACCATGAAGCCGCCCGCCGTGTCGGCGGTGACCGGCTCGGGGACGTAGGCGCCCTCCACGGTCAGCTCCGGGTCGCCGGAGGCGCCGCAGGCGGCGGTGCCCGTGGTGAGCAGCGCGGCGGCGAGGGCGAGGGCGAGGGCCCGGCGGGCGGGACGGCGACGGTTCGGGCGGTTCGGGCGGTTCGGGCGGTTCACGGCAGCTTCCCCTCGGCGAGTGCGGGCAGGTCCTTCTCGTAGGTCTCGACGGGCACGTCCTCGGTGTAGAGGACGTGCGCCCGGTCGTCCTCGGGCAGGAAGGCCAGGACCTGGGTGCCGTGGGAGGAGACGATGTCGCCGTTCTCGTCCTCGACCGGCGGCTCCAGGGCGATGCCCAGGGAGCGGGCGCCGGCCTGGATCTTCTCGAAGTCACCGGTGAGCCCGATGAAGTCGGGGTCCTGGGCGCGCAGCCACTCGCCGAGCGACTCGGGGGTGTCGCGCTCGGGGTCGGAGGTGACGAAGACGACCCGCAGCTTCCTCTGGTCGGCCTCGGGCAGCCTGGACTTGGCGACGGCGATGTTGCTCATCGTCAGGGGGCACACGTCGGGGCAGTGCGTGTAGCCGAAGTAGACCAGGGTCGGGTGGCCCTCGGTCTCCTCGACCAGGTCGTAGGTCTCGCCCTCGGTGTCGGTGAGGACCAGCTCCGGCTTGTCGAAGGGGTTGTCCAGGACGACGCCCCGCTTGGGGCCGGCGCCCGCGTCCGCGGAGGCCGCTGCGCTGCCCGGGCCGCCGGAGCCGCCGTCGCCGGAGGCGCCGCAGGCGGCGGTGCCCGTGGTGAGCAGCGCGGCGGCCAGGGCGAGGGTGAGGGCCCGGCGGGTGCGCCGGGGGTGGTGGCGCGGAGTGTGGTGCATGGGGGTTCTTTCTTCCTCGCGGTGGTGCTTGCGGTGGTGGGTTGCGGCCGCGGGCCCGGGGGGGGGCCCGGGGCGGGGGGGGGGCCCCCCCCCGCCCGCGGCCGGACGTCAGGAGGAGGTGCGGCGTCGTCCGGCCAGGACGCCGAAGGCGACGCCGGCGGCTCCGACGGCGATGCCGGTGACGGCGAGGACGCGGGCGGTGGTGTCGGAGGAGTCCGCCGTACCGCCGGCCTCGTCCCGGACGGTGGTCCCGGCGGCGGCCCGGTCGGCGCCGGGCTCGTCGCCGGCGTCAGCGTCGCCGCCGTCACCGCCGTGGCCGCCGCCGCCCTCGGCGGGGGGGACGAGGTTCAGCACGGGGGCCGGGTGCTCCGGCTCCCCGCCTCCCTCTCCGCCGGCGGGCGGCTCCTCGATCCAGCGCACGACCTCGTCGTTGCTGTACGTCTGGACGGCCTTGAGGACGAGCCGGTCCGCGTCCTCGGGGAGCTTCCCGAGGGAGACGGGGAACTGCTGGAAGGTGCCCGGCTCGATGCCGCCGCCGGTCTCCGTCCAGGTGATCCTGGAGGGGACCTCGGTCAGCTTCCGGCCGTGTGCCTCCACGGGCTCGGCCGGTTCGGTCTTCGTCACCTCCACCTTCCAGCCCGGCACCGGCTGGGGCATCACCGAGGCGAGCGGGTGGTCGGCGGGGAAGGTGACCTCCACCTTGACCGTGGAGGCGTTGTCCCGCTCGTTGGGGACCTTGACGTCGATCGTCGTGTAGCCGCCCCGCTCGGCCTCGCCCGGGTTGACGGTGATGTGGGCGGCGGCCGGGCCGGCGGCGGCGAGGGTGAGAACGGCCGCGACGGCCCCGGCCGCGGCGAGGCGGCGGGCGGACGGCAGGGCGGACGGTGTCTGGTACTGCTGCATGCTGAAGGACACTCCTCATGGGGCATGGGGGCGCTCTCCGGCCGCGACCGCGCTGGGTCGGGGAGGCGTACGCCTCCCTGCCGGACGAGCGGGGGCATGGGTGCGCGGCGGTGCGCGCACCCCACCCGTGCTCGGGAGAGCGGGGAGTGCGCGCTTCAGGCCGCGAGGACGAGATCCCGCCCCGCGGCGGGCGGCCCGCGCCTGACCACCGAGTGCGACGGCAGCAGGGAGGCGGGCGGTACCGGACCGCCGTACGCGTCCGCGCGCGGGGCGCGTACCGGTACGGCGTCCTCGGGCAGCAGCCCGCGCAGCAGGGCGCGCACGCAGCGCAGCGCGGTGTGCAGGGCGCGTACGAGCGGCCCGCCCAGCCCGCCGCCGAGATCGTCGAGCCCTTCGGCGAAGTGGGCCGACAGCCCCACCAGCCGCCACAGCGCGGCGTCGCCGCGGCGCAGCAGCCAGCCCATGGCGAGCGCGGCCAGCAGGTGGCCGAGCAGCATGGGGCCGGAGAGCAGCGACAGGGCGGAGTGCACGGCGTACCGCAGGCAGTCGGCGGCACCGCCGACCACCGTGCCGGCCACCGTGTCGGCGGTGCCCGCGGCGGTGTGGCCCGCGGCGGTGTGGCCGCCGGGGAGGGCGCCGCCGAGCCCGGCGTCGGCGACGATGCGGCGTGCCTCGGCCTCGCTCAGGACGGCGGCGGCCCGGTCGTTGCACAGCAGACGCCCGGCGAGCGCGAGCACCCCGTCGTCGCCCCGGTCCGGGGTGGCCGGAGCCGGGCCGGCCGGGGCGGTGTGCCCGGTCTGGCCGCAGGAGAAGAGGAAGTGCAAGGCGATCTGGCCCAGGGCCAGCAGCGCCGCGATGCCCGGCAGCGAGCGCTCGCGTCCGGCCAGCGGTACGGCGGTGGCGAGCACGGCCGCGAAGCCGGCCAGGAGCGCCCACGCCGACAGGGTCTGCCCGGCGGCGGACACGTGACCGGCCGCGGACAGCGTGACGCAGACCGCGGCGAACACCGCGGCCCGCAGCAGTCGCAGGTCGGCGGCGGCACGCGCGACGGGGGCTCTCATGGCCGGGCCATCATCTCATCACCCCTTCGGCCGCGACACGGGGCACCCTCCCAACGCGGTTGACAGCCGGACGAGGGGATCACCTCGTACATTTTCCGTACATTGCGGAACTCTTCGGGTCCGCCGAATGAGGGGTAGCGCGCCGCCGCCGTGCTTACCGCCGCCGCCCCGGGCAATACGTATGCGTATGTCGAGCCGCAGCCAGGAGGCTGAGCATGAGCATCTGGTGGTCTCTCCACTTGCGGCGTGAGGCTGCGAGCGTCCCGCTCGCCCGGCGGCTCCTGCTCGGGGCCATGGAGACGGCGGGGGTCGATCCCGATGTCTCCTACGACCTGTCGATCGCGCTCTCGGAGGCCTGTGCGAACGCGGTCGAACACGGCGGCCCCGGGCCGGCGGGCGCCGGGGAGTACCACGTGACGGCGTACATCGATGACGACATGTGCCGCATCGAGGTGACCGATCACGGGCCGGGCTTCGTGGACGGGTACCGCAGCGCGCCCCGCGCCGCCACCGCCGGCACGACTGCCGGTACGGCAGCCGACACGGCCGCCGGCGCCGTCGGTACGAACAGCACGGCGGACCTCGACGCGGCGACCGCCTTCGGGCCCCTGCTCGCCAGAAGCGCGGGTCCGGCCCGCGACGGTTTCCGCGAGGAGGCGTGCGACGGGGTCCACACCGACGAGCACGGCCGGGGTCTGTTCCTGATCGAGGCCCTCGCCGACCACGTCGATTTCCGCAACCGTCCGGGGGACGGCGCCATGGTCTGCTTCGACAAGCTCCTCAAGTGGCGGAAGGACTCGCTGCTGAGGGCCTCCTGAGCGGCAGCCCGCCACGGTGCGGGCCCTGCCGGACTCCGGCCCCTGCCCGAACCCCGGCGGGGCGGTCCCCCCGACCCGCCCCGGCGGACGCCCCGGACGTCAGCCCCGCAGGCGCGCCATCCACGCCTCGACCTCGTCCGAGCGGCGCGGCAGCGCGGCGGAGAGGTTCCGGTTGCCGTCCTCGGTGACGAGGATGTCGTCCTCGATGCGCACGCCGATGCCCCGGTACTCCTCGGGCACCGTCAGGTCGTCCGGCTGGAAGTACAGGCCCGGCTCCACCGTCAGGCACATGCCCGGCTCCAGCGTGCCCTCGGCGTACGCCTCGCGGCGCGCCGCGGCGCAGTCGTGGACGTCCATGCCGAGCATGTGGCCGGTGCCGTGCAGCGTCCAGCGGCGCTGGAGGCCCAGCTCCAGGACCCGCTCGACCGGGCCCTCCACCAGACCCCACTCCACCAGCCGCTCCGCCAGCACGCGCTGCGCGGCGTGGTGGAAGTCCAGGTACTTCGCGCCCGGCCTCACCGCCGCTATGCCCGCCTCCTGCGCGTCGTACACGGCGTCGTAGATCCTCCGCTGGAGGTCGGTGAAGCGGCCGTCGACCGGCATGGTGCGGGTGACGTCGGCGGTGTAGAGGGTGTGGGTCTCCACGCCGGCGTCCAGCAGCAGCAGATCGCCGGAGCGGACGGGGCCGTCGTTGCGCACCCAGTGCAGGGTGGTCGCGTGCGGCCCGGAGGCGCAGATCGAGCCGTAGCCGACGTCGTTGCCCTCCACACGGGCGCGCAGGAAGAAGGTGCCCTCGATGTAGCGCTCGGAGGTGGCCTGCGCCCTGTCCAGCACGCGGACGACGTCCTCGAAGCCGCGCACGGTGGAGTCGACGGCCTTCTGCAGCTCGCCGATCTCGAAGTCGTCCTTGACCAGGCGCGCCTCGGAGAGGAAGACCCTCAGCGCCTCGTCGCGCTCGGCGGTGGTCTTGTCGGCGAGGGCGGCCTCGACGCCCGCGTCGTGGCCGCGCACCACGCGCACGTCGCCGGAGGCCTCGCGCAGCACGTCGGCCACGGTGCGCACGTCCCGGCAGGGCATGCCGTAGAGCTTCTCGGCCTCGGTGAGGCTGTCGCGGCGGCCCACCCACAGCTCGCCCTGGCCGTCCAGCCAGAACTCGCCGTTCTCGCGGTCGGAGCGGGGCAGCAGGTACAGGACGCCGTCGTGGCCGCCGTCCGCCCTCGGCTCCATGACCAGGACGCCGTCCTCGGTCTGGTTGCCGGTGAGGTAGGCGTACTCGACTGAGGAGCGGAAGGGGTACTCGGTGTCGTTCGAACGGGTCTTGAGGTTGCCCGCGGGGATCACCAGGCGCTCGCCGGGGAAGCGGGCGGAGAGCCTGGCGCGCCGCTCGGCGGTGTGCGAGGCCTGCGGGACGGGGTCGAGGTCGCGCAGCTCGGTGTCCGCCCAGCCGGACTTCATGTTCTCGGCGAGCTCGTCGGAGACGCCCGGGTACAGGCCGTTCTTCCGCTGCTTGACCGGCTCCTCCGAGGTGGGTTCGCCCTGCTCCTCCGGAGTCTCCGGCGTCTGCTGGTCAGCCACGTCGCTGCCTCCTCCTGCTGGTGGTGTGGGCCGGGTGCGGGCCGACTCCCATCGTAGGTCCGGCCGGCCCGGGGCGGCCGGGGCCTGTGGACAGGGACCGTGGAAGGAGAGCGTGGACGGAACCCGCGGGCGGGATCCGGGGCCGGGACCTGGAGGCGGTGCTCAGAAGCGGGCGGCCAGCAGTACGACGTCCTCGCGGTCCCAGGCGTCGCGTCCCGCACCGTCCCGCTCGCCGGGCGGCACCGAGCGCAGCAGATGGTCCAGCAGCGCGCCGGGGTCGGCGCGTACGGCCGGGACGGCGGCGACGGCCGCGGCCCGGAGCCGTCCGAAGGCGCGATCCGGCGGCTCGCCGGTGCGGTGCAGCAGCCCGTCGCTGTAGAGCAGGAGCGTTTCCCCGGGGGCCAGGTCCACCTCGACGCTGGGCGCCTCCCAGCAGGCGAGCATGCCCAGCGGGGCGGAGAGCGCCGTCTCGACGGCCTCGGTGCGCTCCGGTCCGACGATCAGCGGCGGGCAGTGCCCGGCCCCGGCCAGCACGACCCTGGCGCCCGCCCGCGTACCGCCCACGGCGGACGGGCAGCGCTCGGCGTACCCGAACAGCGCGGTCGCCGACCGGGCCGGCTCGGTCAGCCGCAGCAGCAGCCCCAGGTCGGACAGGACCGCGACCGGGTCCTCGCCCTCCATCACCGCGTACGCCCGCATCGAGGCCCGCAGCCGCCCCATGGCGGCCACCGCGTCCGGGCCGGATCCGGTGACCCCGCCCACGCACAGCCCCAGCGCCCCCTCGGGCAGCGGCAGTACGTCGTACCAGTCGCCGCCGCCGCGCGGGCCGGTGGAGTGCCGCACCGCCAGCCGCACCCCGGGCACCCGCGGCAGCCGGGCGGGCAGCAGTCCCTCGCGCACGGCGGCCACGGCGGAGCGGGCGCGGGCGAGGTCCACCTGGCGGGCGATGTGCTCGGCGGCGTGCCGTACGTACAGGCCGAGCAGATGGCGCTGGCGCCCGGTGGCCGCGCGGGCTCGTCGTACAGCCAGACGGCGGCGCCCAGCCGCCCGGTGCTCCGCGCGGTCAGCGGGACGGCGTGGCTGGCGGCGTAGCCGAGGCGGGCGGCGACCTCGCGGTGGCGCGGGTCGAGGTCCTCGTCCCGGGCGATGTGGGGGTGGGTGATCTCCGGGAGGCCGTCGGGGCCCGTCCCCCCCGCACCGCCCCCGGCTTCGGCGCCGGTGTCGGAGCCGGGAAGCCCGTCGAGGAGGCGCGCGTGGGAGGCCGAGTCGCGCGGGAGGGTCTCGATGTGGCCGAGATCCGCCGCTCCCAGGCCGAGTGCGACGGTGGTGTCGGGACCGAGCCCGTCGGCCGGCTCCAGCGCGATCAGCCCGCGCCGGGCGCCCACCAGGGCGGCTCCGGCGCGCAGCGCCTCGTGCACCGCGCTCTCCAGGGTGTCGGTGCGCACCAGGCGCTCGGTGAGGTCGTGGAGGGTGGTGAGGTCGGAGATCCAGCCGGCGAGGCGGTCCTGGACGGCCGCGAGGCGCTCGACGGGCCGTGCGAGGTCCGGCTCGTCGGCGACCGGGTGCCGGGGGGAGGGGGCGGGCTGCCGGTGGGGCGCGGCCGCCGCGGGCGGAACAGTGTGCTGGGGAAGGGGGGAAGAAGATTCGATTCCGGCCAGTTTCGGCGGCTGCTGGGCGCTCATGGGCGGTTGCCCCCGGTGCGGGCCGGCGTCGTCAATAGCATCGCAAACCCCCATGTCGTGCTGCTCCGCTATCAATGCCTTCAGGTGTACACGCCCTGATAACGGCTGTCCAGCATCGCCCCGGCAGGCCGCGGATGTCCCCGCCGACCGGTTCCGGAGCCGGGTCCGCCCGGCGCTCCGGGAACATCCGGAGGCGTCGCGGGGGTGGTCACGAGCTTGGCCGAAAACGTACCCTGTGCCAGATGGTGCGCGGTCGACTGGCCCTCAGTACGGCAGCGCGTCATCACGCTTGAGGTGGGTACGCGCTTCCCTACGGCACGAGGGACCGGGCGGGTGGGCGGCGCCCGGGTTCCGGCGGAACCCGGCGACGGGCCCGTGCGTCCCACGCGGTGGGAGCGAGGCGCGTCCCCGTACGCGCCGAGGGGCCGGAGTACGGCAGGCAGAGGACCATCGGGCGGTACGGCGGCAGGGGCGAGCACGAGCGGCGCCCGGAGTGCGCCGCCACGCCGTGTTCCGTGCCCGGTTCACGAACGCCCCGGCCACGGCCGCGGGGAACAGCACGGTGACGCACTGCCCGGAGGGCCGGGCGCGGTCACACGAGATCCACAGGTGTAACAGGTTTGAGGACCGGAAGACCGTGATCGGCCTTCCGGTCCTGCTGAGTCCTTGTCAGTGTGCTTGTCGACGTATTTGTCGATCCATGGCGTTACGGAAAGGAACGAGCGCTGATGCGCGAGATCCTCGGAAGGCGACGCATGACCCGCTGGGCGCTGCGCGACGCGGCGCTCGTCTGCGCGACACGGTGGGGGTGGCCCGTGCTGCCCGGTGTGGCGCCGCGGGAGCCCAGGCGCCTGGCCGCACGCCAGTCGGGGCAGCCCCGGGGGCGCTGCTCCTGCCCCCGGCCCGACTGCGTGGTGCCCGGCGCCCACCCCTTCGACCCCGAACTGCCGGCGGCCACCGCCGACGAGCGCATGGTGCGCTGGTGGTGGACCAACCGCTCCGACGCGCCGGTTCTGCTGGCCACCGGCGGCCGCGCCCCCTGCGCGCTGAGCCTTCCGGCCGCCGCGGGGGCCCGGGCGCTGGAGGAGTTCGACCGGCTCGGGCTGCGCACCGGCCCGGTGATCGCGAGCCCGACCCGCTGCACGCTGCTGGTGGCGCCGTACGACCTGGAGGAGCTGGGCGAGCTGCTCCACGCCCAGGACTGGGTGCCCAGCTCGCTGCGGTTCCACGGCGAGGGCGGCTACGTGGCCCTGCCACCGTCGCGCACCGGTGCGGGTCAGCTGCGCTGGGAGCGGCCGCCGGCCGCGCTGGGCATCGGAGCCCGCGGCACCCTGCGCGGGGGCGGTGTGCCGTGGCTGCCGAGGATGGAGCCGCTGGTGGACATACTGGTGCGGGCGAGCGCGGCCGTCCCCGACACGGGCAGCCGGCTGGCGTACTGAGCCGGCCGGACCGGGCCCGCGGGCCCGGTCTCCTGCTCACTCGCGCGGGTGACCGGTGCGCCGTCGGGGCCGTCCCCGCGCCGGCGCGTGAAGCGCGCGAGCGGGACTCCGTGAACGGCGGGCCGTACACGGAGGTGGCGGGAGGCCCGGGCACCGGACGGGCAGGGGGCCGCTGCCGCGTTCCGGCAGCGGGGACGGGAACGCGGGTGAAGCCGGGGACGGCGGGGGCGGAGATGGGAACGGGAGCGCCGAAACCCCGTGGAAATCGGGGAGTTGAGCCGCCGTTCGCGTCCGCGGAACCCATATGCGGGAAGTGCGGACATGAAAGAACCCGGTCGCTGGCGACGGGGGATGCACCAGCGACCGGGCTGCAAGAACCGTAACAAGTAACGGCCCGTTCGCAAATTCCACCGATGCCTTCCGGCCGCCTGTCTACCTGCGAGTACAGTCCGCTGTGACGGGAATCACTTGCCTTTTTCTTCTCTCACCGGCCGGAATTCGCCTGTCAGTTGAGAGTGATCTGGCGATTTGTGAATCCACTGCGCGCCCGGCGCTCCTCCGCCGTGAGCGGGCCGGTGGCCTCCAGCGCCCCGGCGAGCCGCTCCGCGAAGGCCGCCGCCGGCTTCTCGCACTCCTGCGCGCCCATCGTGCCCGGCAGATCCCACACCGGGACCATCAGACCGTGCGCCCGGAAGGAGCCGACCAGCCGCGTGCCCTCGCCCAGCGAGGACGCCCCCGCCGCGTGCAGCCGGGCGAGCGCGTCCAGCAGCCGCTCCTCCGGGTGCGGCATGACCCAGCGCAGGTGGTTCTTCTCCGGGGTCTCGCACCAGTACGCGGCCTCCACCCCCTCCAGCCGGGCGGTCGGCAGGGCGGCGGAGTTGGCGCGCTCCAGCGAGGCGGCGACCTGCGGGCTCTGGTTCCCGGCGTCCTCCACCCAGAACTCGAAGCCGCTGTGCACCTCGGGCACGAAGGGCGCGTCGAGGTCCAGCAGGTCCTGCAGACGCGGGGCGCCGGCGGGGATGCGCTCGGCGGCCACCGGGCTGCCCGGCTCCGCCGTCAGGGCCCGCCGCAGCACATCGGCCAGATCACGGCTGAGGTCGCCGGAGGGGGTGTCGTTCTGCACGCCCAGCAGCACGGCCCCGTTGTCACGGCGCAGTGCGGGCCAGGCCATCGGCAGGACGGTGGCCAGTGTCACCGAGGGGACATCCCCGGGCAGCTCCTCCCGCAGCCTCAGCGGCACCGTCGCGGCGGGCACCAGCTCGCGCAGCGCCACCCAGTCGCACTCCCCGGGCAGGCCCTCGAACGGGCGGCGCACCAGCTCGGTCACCGCCTGCGCGGCGGCGCGCCCGTGGCAGGCCTTGTAGCGGCGGCCGGATCCGCAGGGGCAGGGCTCGCGGGCGCCGACGACGGGGATCTCACCGTCGGCGAGCCGCGGCTTGGCGGCCTTGGTCTGGGGTCGGCGCTTCTTGGCCATGGCGTGCGGATCTCCCGGTCGTTAAGGACGCTGTCGGCGCGAGCCTAGCCCTTGGCGCCGAGGCGGCACGCGTACGCGGGGGAGACCACCCGGAACGACTACCTCAGAGGTCCTCCAGGCCCTCCAGCCCCGACAGGTCGAAGCGCATCGGGGAGGCGAACGCGTCCTCCTTCGACGGCGCCACCACCGCCCACACCGTCACCCCGCCGTGGCCGTGGCCGTGACCATGGCCGCGACCGCGGCCGTGCCCACGACCGCCGCGGTCGTCGCGCACGCCCCAGTCGCGGGCGAGCGAGGTGATGATCGACAGCCCTCTGCCGCCCCGCGCCGTCACCGACGGATTGGACGGCCGCGGTCTGGTGGGGCCCCCGCCGTCGGTGACGGAGACGCTCACCCCGCCGTCGGAGGTACGGCCCCAGGCCGCGCGTACGCAGTCGCTCACACCGATCGGTCTGGCGTGCCGGTACGCGTTGCTGAGAAGTTCGGAAAGAATGAGAATCGCGTCGTCCACGACGGCTTCGGGCGTACCGGAGCCGAGGAGCTCCTCGCGCATCCGGCGCCTCGCCGCACCCACACCCGCAGGACCGTGGGGTACGGCCATCGTCGACGACGTCGGCGCTTCCTGTGCAACCACCAACGCCACCCCCGAGACCTCCTTGTTCGCCCCACGCCACGTGATGAATGCCCTTTCGTCCGACGGCGGAAACCGCCCGGCCCGGTACCGTGACGCAGTCCTCACCGCCCGTTCACCACCGGCGGATCCGAATGCGCCGTAGTGCGCGGCCGTCCCGCCCGGGGCTCCGGCCCGGTCCATCCTCACTCCCGGAACATCTCGTCCAGCTGGGCCAGTACGCGCCGTGGCCGGTTGGTGATGACGGCGTCCACGCCGAGCAGCGCGCACAGCTCCACGTCGGCCGGATCGTCCACCGTCCACACGTGCACCCGGTGGCCCTCGCGGTGCGCCCACGCCACGTACTCGGGGTGGCCGCGCAGGATCCGGATGCTCGGCCCGGCGATCCCCACGCCCGGCGGCAGCCTCCCGTCGCGGTGGCGCGGCAGCAGGAACTGCATCAGGTAGACGGTGGGGATCCACGGGGCCGCGGCCCGTATCCGGTGCAGGGAGCGTGCCGAGAAGCTCATCACGCGCACCGGGATGGCCGGATCGTGGCGGGCCAGCACCCGCAGCAGCTCCTCCTCCACCTGACCGGCCCAGCGGCTGGGGTGCTTGGTCTCGACGGCCAGCTCCACCCGGCGCCCCGCGGAGGCATGCTCCTCCACCAGGCGCAGCAGCCGTTCCAGGGTCAGGACGGAGGTGTGCTCGCGGCTCTCGGTCTCGGGCGACTCCCCGTCGTCCAGCCGCCTCTTCCAGGAGCCGAAGTCCAGCTCGGCCAGCTCGGCCAGCTCCAGCGCGGAGACGGCGCCGCGGCCGTTGGAGGTACGGTTGACGCGGCGGTCGTGGACGCACACCAGGTGCCTGTCGGCGGTGAGCCGCACATCGCACTCCAGCGCGTCGGCGCCGTCCTCGACAGCCCTGCGGTACGCGGCCAGGGTGTGCTCCGGGGCGTCCTCGGAGGCTCCTCGGTGGGCGACGACGGAGATGGGGCGCCGGTGTCCGGGCGGTCCCTGGGGCTGATCAGGACTCACCGCGTTATGGTGCCACCCCGCCCCGCGCGCGGCGGCCCGGGCGTCCGTCCGGACGGGTGCGCTTACGCCGGTCCGACGTGCGGTGGGAGAAGCTTGACGCCATACACCTGAATACGTACGCCCCCTCGGGGGAGGCGTGCGACTGTCGTGTACCTGAGGAGAGAGCTGTGAGCACCGAGAACGAGGGCGCCGCCGGCGAGCACGCGGCCGACGCCCCCGTGCCGCACCCGCCGGCCGACCGGTCCGCCGCGAACGACGCCGCCGCGCCCAGGACACCGACCGACAACCCGCCGGAGGACTACGACCTCCAGGCCCCCGCGCCCGCCCCCGCCCCGGAGGCGGCGCCGAGGGACGAGCCGACGACCCTGCTGCGGAAGATCGACCCGGAGGACCCCGAGCCGTCGTCCCAGCCCCCCGCCGAGCAGGGGGCCGCCACCGGTCCCGCCCCCCAGAGCCACGCGCAGGCCCACCCGGCTCCGCAGCCCCCGCCGTCCCCGCCCGGCCATCACACCCCGCAGGACCCCTCCGCCGCACAGCAGCGGCCCCCCGCCGCGTACGCCTCCCCCGCCCCCCACTCCTCCGCCGGGCAGTGGGGCGCGCCGGGCGGCGGCTACGACGGTTACGGCGCCCCGCCGCCCGCCCCGGGAGCCCCCGGCGGCGGTCCGGCCTCCCCCTGGGGCGCGCCGCTCGCCTCCCCGCCGGCCCCGGAGGGCCGGAAGAAGAAGCGCCGCTTCGGCGCCCTGATCGCCGCCGTCGCGGCGGCGTCCCTCCTCGCGGGCGGCGTCGGCACGGGCGTCGGCTTCTGGGCCGCCGACCGCACCGACCGCGGCTCGACGACCATCTCCGCCGGCGACAGCCTCGAACAGGTCGACCGTGCCCCCGACTCCGTCGCCGGCATCGCGGCCAAGGCCCTGCCCAGCGTCGTGACGATCCAGGCCGAGGGCGGCGGTGAGAGCGGCACCGGCACCGGCTTCGTCTACGACCAGCAGGGCCACATCATGACCAACAACCACGTGGTGGCCAGTGCGGCCGACGGCGGCGAGCTGACCGCCACCTTCTCCGACGGCCGCGAGTACGACGCCGAGGTCGTCGGCCTGGCCCAGGGCTACGACGTGGCGGTCATCAAACTGAAGAACGCCGGCGACGCCGAGCTCACCCCGCTGCCGCTCGGCAACTCCGACAAGGTCCAGGTCGGCGACGCCACCATCGCCATCGGCGCCCCGTACGGCCTGTCCGGCACGGTCACCACCGGCATCGTCAGCGCCAAGAACCGTCCCGTCGCCTCCAGCGACGGCCAGGGCTCCAAGGCCTCCTACATGAGCGCCCTCCAGACCGACGCCTCCATCAACCCCGGCAACTCCGGCGGCCCCCTGCTCAACGCCAAGGGCGCGGTCATCGGCATCAACTCCGCCATCCAGTCGGCCGGCGGCGGCCTCGGCCAGGGCTCGCCCGGCAGCATCGGACTCGGCTTCGCCATCCCGATCAACCAGGCCCAGCGCGTGGGCAGGGCCCTGATCGAGACCGGCGAGCCCGTCTACCCGGTCATCGGCGTCCAGGTCGACCTCCGCGCCCAGGGCAACGGCGCCCGCATCATCGAGAACACCGACGACGGCAGCGAGCCCGTCACCCCGGGCGGCCCGGCCGACAAGGCGGGCCTGAAGCCGGGCGACGTGATCACCAGGCTCGACGGCGTCCCGATCGACAGCGGTCCCACCCTGATCAGCGAGATCTGGTCCCACGAGCCCGGCGAGAAGATCTCGGTCACCTACATGCGGGGCGGCGAGCAGAACAAGGCCGAACTGACCCTGGGTTCCCGCGAGGGCGACTGACGAACCGGCTAGGCTGTCCCCCATGCCGTACCGCACGGCGCGGCGTGGGGAGGCTTGCCCGAGCGGCCTAAGGGAACGGTCTTGAAAACCGTCGTGGCAGCGATGTCACCGTGGGTTCAAATCCCACAGCCTCCGCACCTCACAGCGGCCCCCGACCGGCCCACCCGGTCGGGGGCCGTTGGCGTTCCGAGAGTGTCAGTGGCCGGCGGCAGACTCGTCGGCATGAGTGGTCAGGTGCGCTTGAGAGACGTCGAACCGGCCGATCTGGAGGAGTTCCTCACGCAGGAGCACGATCCCGAGGCCGTGCGGCGGGCGAACTTCCCGCCCCGGGAGCGGGAGGCCTTCATGACCCACTGGAGAACGAGGGTCCTCGGCGATCCCACCGTCCTCGCGCAGGCCGTCACCGTCGACGGGGAACTGGCGGGCAACGTGGTGGCCTGGTGGGACGAGGGGCGGCGCTTCATCGGGTACTGGCTCGGCAGGCGGTACCGGGGCCGGGGCGTCGGCACGCGGGCACTGGAGCTGTTCCTGGAGCGGGAGAAGGCCCGTCCCCTGTACGCCGATCCCTTCGCCGGGAACACCGGCTCGGTGCGGCTGCTGGAGAAGCACGGTTTCCGGCGCACGGAGACGGTCCGGTACGGCGAGCACGAGCACATCGTGCTGGTGCTCGACAAGGCCCCCGCCTGAGCCCATCACTCCACTCCGGCTTCCACGCGTCCGCCCCGTCTCACGGGTCCGATCCGCTTCGAGACGCCGGACGCCCCGGCCGCGCCCTGCCGCCGAGCCGGCGCCCCGACCGTTACGGCCCGATAATCCGGTGGCCCGGTTCCCGGCCCCGTTGCTACGGTGCTTTCCGTCTCCGCCGCGGTGCCGACCGCAGGCGACCTCTGAAGCGTGTGCCCTGGAAAGCGGTTGATGTATGCCCCGGTCAGTGATTCCGAGCTCCCCTCGTCGCGCCAACAGCGCCGGGGCGACCGGGCCTGACCGCATGTGGCCGCTCGTGACCGGCCGCTGAGGCCCCCGCCCCGGACTCGAGGGGTGCTCGGTAAATCCCTGCTGCTTCGTTCTCCATCTTCGGCAAGGAGTATCCGGGTGTCACACGACAACCCCCAGCACCGCTCAGCCATGTCCTCGATCGACACCTTCGCCTGCGTCCGCTGCGGACTGACCGTCGCCACGTTCGCGCCGGACGGCGGTCGGCGCGATCACTGCCCGAGCTGCCTGCACTCCCGGCACCTCGTCGACCACGTCGAGGGTGGGCCCTCGGACTGCGAGGGCCGGATGACCCCCGTCTCCATCGCGGTGCTGCGCACCGGCGACTGGATGGTCATCCACCGCTGCGTCCGCTGCGACGAGCTGACCTCGAACCCGGTCCGCGGGGACGACAACCAGCTGATCCTGATGCGGATGGCCGTGCGTCCTCTGGCGCAGCCGCCCTTCCCGCTCGAAGCGTTCGGTGACCTGTGAGCCGGGCCCGACTGCCGCGGCCGGAACGGCGCGGGAGGCGATCGTGACGCGGCGCGGACCCCGGCGAACGGGGAGGGGCCGGCCTCAGCGGCCCAAGGACGTGATCCACGGACCGGCCGGCGCACGCGGTGACGCCTTCCGCTGCGTGGGCTGCCGGCTCGACGTGCCGCTCGCCGCACCGGGCACCGCTCATCGCAATCACTGCCCGTCCTGCCTGGTCAGCCTCCACGTCGACCGGCGGATACCGGGCGACCGGGCGGCGGGGTGCGGCGGACGCATGACGGCGCTGAGCCTGTCGGTGCGGCAGGACGGGGAGTGGACGCTCATCCACCACTGCCTGACGTGCGGTGAGCTCAGCGCCAACCGCATCGCGGGGGACGACAACGCGCTGGCACTGATCCGGCTGGCACTGCGTCCACTGGCGGACGCCCGCCTTCCGGTACGGGTCATGCTCGCGCTGTGACACGGGGGCGCCCGGCTGCCGCCGGGCGCCCCCTTCTCTCCGGGTGGGCCCGGCGCCGGTGCGGCCCCTGTCGGCCGGGGGCGGCCCGCCGGCCGTCCCGCGGGTCGCTCGGTGCGCGCGTTGCGGTGGTTGTGCGTACCGACGGCCGGCGCGGGCCCTACTCTGATGCCCGGCACGCGCATCGATTCCTCCGGACCGGCCGACCCGAACGGGTCGGCCGGTCCGCCGTGCCGCCCGCTTCCCGCGGTCCGCGGCGGAGCGGATCGCCCGTCAGCCGCAGAAAGAGCACTCCGTGTTCCGCACCTACCTGTTGCCCGTCGAGGCCGCGGTCACCCTGTTCCCACTGGTCACCGCGGTGTTCCTGGTGCCGGCCGCCGTCCGCGGATACCGCAGGCGCGGCCGGGCGGGGGGCTGGCCGGTCCTGGTGTTCTACAGCTTCGTCTTCTACCTGCTCGCCGCGCTGCTGCAGACGGTGATGCCGCTGCCCGCCGACACGGGCGAGCACTGCACCACCGTCCACTACGCCACGGAACCGCAACTGGAGCCCTTCGCCTTCCGGGCCGCCATCTCCTCGGCAGGCGGCGGCGCCTGGTCACCCGGCACGCTGGCGGGTCTCGCCCCCGCGTGGACCGCCCTGCTCAACACGGTCCTGCTCCTGCCGCTGGGCGTCTACCTCCGCTACTACCTCCGGCAACGGCTGATCCGTGCGACGTTCACGGCTTTCGCCACCTCCCTGTTCTTCGAAACCACCCAGTACACCGGTCTGTGGTTCGTCTACGACTGCCCCTACCGGCAGTTCAACGTGGACGACCTCATGCTCAACACCGCCGGCGCGTGCCTGGGGTGGATCGCCGCGGCCCCTCTCGTCCGCCTGCTCCCCGTCAACGACCCGGACCGTGAACGCCGCCGCTACGCATGGCGCGTCACCCTCACCCGGCGGCTCCACGCCTTCCTCACCGACCTGGCCGGCTGGCTCATCGTCTGGACACTGGTCACCGGTCTGCTCGCCGTCGTCACCTCCTGGTACACCGGCCGGCACCACGCGCTGTGGATCGGCGCCGCCCTCGGGCTGGTCTGGTTCTGGCTGCTGCCGGCCGTCTTCGCGGCCACCCCCGGCAAGCGGGCCGTACTCCTGCGCCTCACCCGGCCCGACGGCGCCCGGACGAATCCGCTGCGGCTCACCCTGCGCGCCTGGATCGTCTACTGTCCCCTCGCCCTGGCCTGGGCCGCCCTGGCCTACCGCACCGGGTCGCTCGACCTCCCCGAACTCGTCGGCCGACTGCTCCCGCACCTCGCCCTGCTCGCGGGTGCCCTCGTCTGGGGCGGCCCGGCGCTGGCGGCCCTGCTGCGCCGGGACGGGGGCGTCTGGTACGAACGGTGGTCCTCCACCGTCAACACGGTCATCCCCGACGCCCGCGAGGCCCCGGCCCCGGCCCCCCGGAAGACCGAGGACCCGCGCTCCTCGGAGCCCCGCGTTCCCGACGCCGACCAGCACGTGTAGCGGCCGGGCGATGCCGTGGCGGCCGGCTCACGGAGCGAGGGCGTCCAGGTCCACCGGGGTGCAGTCGTGCAGCGTCATGACCAGCCGATGGGCCAGGGTCCACCGGACCGCGAGGTCCTCGTAGGACACCTCCCGCAGGGCGGTGTCGAGGGGCTCCAGCGTGGCCGGGTGGTGGACGATCCCGGCCACGCCCCAGGCGTACGGCCGGTCCACCAGCGCGGCGACGTGCCCCTCCCGCAGCCGCGGGCACTCCCGTACGGAGATCCGGGCGCAGGGCACGCACACGGGCGGCGCCGTGGTCCGCTCGCCCTCCTCCACCGGGCGGCCGACGTCCCGCAGCACGAAGAGGCGCGGGCCGTCCTCCGCGGTGGGCCCGCCGCACACCTGGCAGAGCATGTACCGCATGGCCCTTCGCTGCCGCAGCGTGTGCACCGTGTGGTAGCGGGGGTGCCCCTTGCCCCGCGCGAGGGTCTGCCTGGTCCACAGCACCCCGCGCCAGTCCCGGTCGTACGCGCCCTCCCCGGCGAAACCGATCCCCTCGCCGCCCGCCCCCACCCGCCGCACCAAGGGTGGGCGGCGCATCCGCTCCCGGCTCCACGAGGCGATGTAGGGGACCGTGCTCAGCCGGCCGGTACGCGGTCGCGCGGGCGCGGCGGCGGGCTCCACCGAAGCTTCCTCCGCCCCCGCCGGGCGCACCCCGTAATCCCCGCGCCCATCCGCAGAGCGCGCACGCCCCTCCCCGGCCTGCTCCCCGACTCCTTGTGAGAAGGCGTTCCCGCCCATGTACGCCCTTCCTGACGCTCGGTCCCGTACTCACGGACACGTAACCGCGTGATTACCCCGGGCGGTACCGCGGGCGGAGCGGCGGCGCGTGAAACCCATGAAAGACCGCGTGGACGCGGGGCAAGGGCAGCGCCAACCGCATCCGCGCACGACGAGGCCCCCACCGCCGCAGGGCCGCAGAAGACGTTTTCTCAGCGGGTGTCGGCTCCTGCCTGCCAACCAATCACACCGTTTGCGTAATCAGTTGATTACCCTGCGCGGTACTGTGAGAAGGGCGGCAGGACTTGAGGTCCTTGAAAGTCGGCTGATCTGGGGGCACGTATGGCGACGAGAACACCGAACGAGGGTCTGCGGCGCGTCCTGACCGAGAGTCAGTGGTCGCAGTCCCAGCTCGCCCTGGCGGTCAACCGCGTCGGGGCGGAGGCCGGGGTGCCGCTGCGGTACGACGAGTCCGCGGTGAGCCACTGGCTGAGCGGCACCCGGCCGCGCAAGGCCGTACGTCCCTTCATCCGTGAGGCCCTCTCCCGTCGGCTGCGCAGGCCGGTGACGCTGGCCGAGATCGGTCTGGAGGTCGAGGAGGCGAGCTGTGGCGCGGATACCGTGGAAGGACTGATGAACCTCGGGAGGAGCGACATGGACCCATCCCGCAGGAGCGTGCTGGGCGTCGGCCTGTTCTCCGTGGCGCTGACCGTCCCCGGCTGGCAGGACGTGGTGGGCCGGATGGAGGCGGTACGGGCCGGCCGCACTGTGCGCATCGGGCGGCCGGAGGTGGACATGGTGGTCGCCATGACCGAGCGCATCAGCGAACTGGACGACCAGTTCGGCGGCCGTCACGCCCGCCCGATGGCCGCCTCGTTCATCGTCAACACCGTGGCGGCCTACCTGCGCGCCGACGCCCCCGAGCCCGTGCGCAAGGACATGCTCTCGGCCGCCTCCGACCTGTGCTACCTCACCGGCTACATGGCGGTGGACGAGGGCCTGCAAGGGCTGGCGCAGCAGTACTACCTCAAGGCCCTGGAGCTGGCCGGCGCGGCCGAGGACCACCTGACGTACTGCACCACGCTGCGCGGCATGAGCGTCCAGGCCGTCGACCTGGGCCACGGGCCGGAAGCCCTGCGCCTGGCCGATGCCGCAGCCGCCGCCTCCCCGCAGGCCGGACCGCGCATGCGCGCCTTCCTCGCCGGCCAGCAGGCCCACGCCGCCGCCCAGACCGGCGACCACCGCACCGCCCTGGCCCACCTCCGCGACGCGGAAGTGGCAATGGAGAAGGCTGAGTCACGAGCGAAGACCTTCGGCTCCTACGACCCCGCCGCGCTCGCGTACCACACGAGCCAGGTACGGCACGAACTCGGAGACACCAGCGGGGCGGTCAAGGCGATGGCCGAGGCCAACCGACTCCGGGAGCCGGTGTACCGCAGGACCCGAGTGCTGCACCTGGCAACCGCTGCCGAACGGCAGATGCGAATCGGCCACCTCGAAGAGGCCTCCGCAACCTGGCACTCCGCTCTGGACGAATACCCGCACGTCCAGAGCGGACGAGTGGACGACCGCATCCGCACCATGTTCACCCTGATCCGCCCCCACCTCCGCAACCGGCACGCCCGCGACCTCCACGACCGCACAAGGACGCTGGCTCCCTCCGTCCTGCGCGCCTGAGAGATCACCTCGGCGACACACCAGGCCCCAGCCTCCTGCCACACGCCGCAACGACACGCACAGAAAAGTCAAGCACGGCCACTGTCAACCATTGGCTGGGACCGAAGTGTCAAGTGCGGCTCGCTGCCGCTCACCGCGTGCGGTCCGGCTTCCCGCCGGGCCGACGTTCCTGTCTTTGTCCCGCTCCGCCCCGGCGTCCACCGGCCGCGCGCCAGCGGCAAGCACCGGGTGCTGACCAGGTGCCTTTGTGGCTAGGGGCCGTACGCAGCTACCCGGTCCGAGCCTGCGTCGGGAAAGCCCAGGAGCCACTCGGACACATTGCGGGCAGATCCAAAGCCTGCCCGAGTCGCCATCCAGCGTACAACCCCAGGGTCATGCCCTGCCCTGCCCGAGCATGACCCAAACCCGCTCTGCTGACCCGTTACCGCTACCCCCTTTTTCTGACCTACCGCACCGCTCCCTATTTTAGTTTATCCCGGATTTTTTGGAAAAATCAAGAAGCCGAGAAGATATCTGAGCGGATGCTTTACTTGCCTCCAAGTCGCGCAATTGCTGACGGGATATTCCGAGTTTTGAGAATTCAGTGAAGTCCAAGAGGTACATACTCTTGGCAATCTTCACACAACCGATCTCTTGCAGGAAGTTCAGAGCTGTGCGCGCTCGCTTGTTCGTCCCAATTACAAGGTTATCCATCATTGGCTGGTAAACGGCTGCTTCGCCTCGTTTGGCGTCCTTGAAGCGCAACACAATCCTACGAAGCTCCAAATAAAGAGCTGAAGCTTCGCGAGCCTCTGAGGCCATGTTGCCAAAATTGGCATTCTTTTGATACCTGGACCACGGGAAGGGTAGCTCTTCTTCGCAGAAGACAATCAGCTGAGAAGTCTCCGCCTGAACTTTCAGATTATCGCTCGTTAGGGCCCCGGTGGAAATCAGAACAGGAATTTCCTCTTTCCCTGGGTAAACCTGGACTTCGCTCGAAGAGAGCAAGAGATCGCCGCACGAGATGTAAACCCCGGGACCGAACTTGAAGGATCTGTGATCACCGCCAAGTATCACATCCGGGACCTCCCAGATACTTGTATTACTCAGCTCGCGGGGGAAGGAGACACTGACCGTTCCTTCGTGCGAGATGAAGTGCAGAGGCCCTACCATTTCTTTCCCTGCAGCGCGGGAAATGGCGAATCCTGAAATCAGGCGATTTCCGATTCTCCCCACTGTAACGGAAAGTTCATCTTCTGCCTCGCACATTGACTTGAAGGACTCGTAAAGAGCGCCAATCTCTTCAGAGTGGCAGGACGAGGAGTCGCCCACACTCGATTTTCCGAGGCTATATGAAAAGAAACCAAACATCGGCGAGTGCTTCCAGTCGGAAGACAGGATGTTCTTGCGGATTCCCTGGGACGCTTTTTCTGAGACGAGCGGGCTACTCAAAGAACGCGACGTTACATAATCGCGGAAGATTACATTGAACCATCCGTCGTTCCGAAGGAACGGATGGTTTGCCAATTGTGTTCCTACCGCAACCTCATAGGGTTCCCGGACTTCTTCCGGAAGGGCGGCCGGGATATCATGGTCCACAAGGAGGTTCTCTACGTAACCAAGGAGTCTGGCGCACTGCTCCTCGGGGGAGTACAGAATAGATTCGAATCGGCCCTTTCCATGACGGCGAAAGGCCTCAGTTTCTTTAAATTGCTGTACGAACTTTCTCTGCTCCCGCAGAAGCAACCGGTCAATTACGTTGGCTATCAGATCCCAGTGGGTAAATTTCCCGACACGGTTTCCCTCAATGGATTTACCCAATGTGGCAAAATTGTCCACTGCAAGGTATTCTGCTATTACGTCGAGTACGGGTGCATATCCAATAAAGTCACGTACATTCAAATCATCCCAGAGGGCGTTACTGCTTTCTTGGGTTATTGCCGATGCGAGCACATGAAAGAGCCTGTCGCGTACCCTTTCAAAGGGCTGAGTGTGCTTGCGGTGAAGTGCTTCCTTGCCCTTCTTTTCGTACACACCGCACAGGCGACGGTCAAGGTAACTTTCGGCCTGCGCTTTGCCGAAAGACTGGATTTCGAAATGTGAGTACGGCAAGGACCTCTCGTCAAAGATATCCTGGAGTGACCGTGCACTTTCGGCCCGTGAAAGCATCACGATCGCAGGACCGTTTGTGATCTGTGAGGCGGTGTCGGCGACCCCGCGGATAAATGCGCGAAAATTAGCCTGCCCAGATCGAACTTCCGCTTCATCGAGAGCATCGATGATGAGAGTTGCAAAACCTTGAGATAGCGCCACGAAGAATTCTGCATTCTTCTGGATTCCTAGGGATTTAGCTAGCGCTCCTTCTAGGGTTCCATCACCAACGTGGAGCTTGGAAAGGTCCAAGATGGGGGCGTGCAAAATATTGCTCATGAACTCAGCAGCAGTGCTTTTACCAACGGATGCCGGTGCAGTAATAAGCAGCACTGAGGGTGTGAGGGGCGCGCAACTTTCAACTTCGCGAACTTCTGGAATTTCGTAGTCAGGGTTCTTGTCTCGCTTTTCTCGGACTCCATATTCAGCGCTTTGAATGCCGCACCAGTCAACAAGTTTGTTCAGTCTTGTGCAGAGATCTTTGAGGAGCATCTTGGCCTCCAAGGGGAAGTTGCTTGGAGTTAAGAAGTAGCACGCCATGCGAGTCAACGCGCCAGGAATCACAGATGTTCACAATGATCCCTATGGGTTATTTTGTTGTCTATTGAAAGGTATGACTAGGTAGTCTGCCGTGGAGTAGTTTAATGTATTTTTAGGTGAATAGTGAATGATTGAGGTTAATGTTTTTCGGTGTAGGCGCTTCTGTTCCCGTACTGCGGCTCACGTTGGGCGACGAGTGGAGGGCTCTGATGCCTTCCTTGCGTACTTCGAGACCTCAAGAAAGTGGGTTCGTAGTACCAACTCGGGTGACATCACCAGACGACATCAACATGGCTGGGCGTCGGTATGGGGAGCGAGGATGGCAGCGGGCCAGGGAGTGGGCGCGAGGGCGCATCCGGCTGTTGGCGACGAGGTGTAGTCGAACTTGTAAGGCGGTGGTCAGCCGATTGCGGTGCTGTGCTCGCTACATCGTGATCAGGCTTGGGCGGGTATCTGGGCGTCCGTACGCCAGGATGCGCGGCAGCACTTCGCGCATGCGCGCCACGTTCGCTGCCGGTGCACGGAGCTGGGCCTCGATGACGGGGTCGGTCAGGCCGAGGTCGTCCAAGGACGCGGGGTCCAAGGTCACCCGCAGCACATCGCCGCTCAGTTCCACTTCGCGTACACAGCCGTAGGCGGTGCCCTGGTCGGGCGTGACGAGGCAATGCGTGTCCATGCCCAGGGACACTTCCTGCGGGCCGGGCTCGTCGAAGTCGCACATGAACAGCAGGGAGAACGCGTCCTCGTCGTCCGACTCGGCCACGCCCGCCATCATGCAGTCGTCCTCGTTGGGGTCATCCAGTCCGCAGGCGACCCGCGCCATGAATCTGTACGTCATGCGCGTGTTCTAGCACCAGGGACCGACAGTCGGGAGAGCGGCCAGAGAGGGGTCGGCCCGTGCGGTGGTCGCGGATCGGGTTGGTCTCCGGTGCCCCACCGTAGGGCGCTCCTCCGCTGGCGGGAGCGGGCGGTCAGGGCTTGACGGCGGTGGCGAGGAGGGTGCCGATGTGGCCTGGGGTGGGGGCGTCGAGGATGCGGGCCTCGGCGTCGCGGAAGCCGGCGCGGGTCAGGAAGCGCGTCCACACCTGCGGCTTGTAGCTGTAGCGGTAGGTGAACCTGGCCGGGCCGGCGAAGCCGCCCTTGTACATGCCCTGCGGGCCGTAGGCGCCGGGGATGGCGGGCGGGTGGGAGAAGGCGAAGACGCCGCCCGGGTTCAGCCGGGCGGCGACCAGCGGGAAGAGGCGGGAGGGGTCGGTGAACCAGGCGGCGCCGAAGACCGAGTACACCGCGTCGTAGGTCGTCCGGTCGTCGGCCAGGAACTCCAGCACCTCCGCGCACACGAACTCCACTCCCAGCGGCCCCCACCGCTTCGTGGTGTTCTCGACCATGACGGGTGAGAGGTCCACGCCCTTCGCCTTGACGCCCCGCTGGGCGAGGTGGGCGAGCGCCCGGCCGGTGCCGCATCCGATCTCCAGCACACTGGCCGGGTTCCCGAGGACTTCGGTCCCCGGGCCGTGCCCCTGGTACTGCGTCCAGTTGAAGACGGGTTCGGCGTCGGCCACGTCGCTGCGGGGGCTGCTGGCGTAGGCGTCCCAGAGGTCGCGCTCGGCCGCGATGTCGTGTGGTACGGGCAACTCGGTTCCTCGGTGGTGTGGTTGGGGAGGCCCGGCCCCGCCGGGGGGGGGGGGGACGGGTGGGGGTCGGTGGGGTTCAGGGGGTTGTCGCGCCGGTGAAGTCCGGGACGGGGTTGTCCGGGGAGTCGAGCCAGACCGTGTGGCGTTGGCCGTCCACCGTGAGGCCGAAGCGGGCGAAGTCCGGCTGCCCCTGCTGATACCACCAGCGCCAGGCGGACTCCAGCTCGTGCCAGAGTCGGCGGGGACCGGCCTGGACGGTCCGGAACTCGGTCCGGCCCCTCTCGTGGTCGGCGGTGGCCCAGCTCGTCAGGCCGGTGTCGTGCAGCCACAGCCGGTAGGAGCCGTCCGGTCCGCCGGCGACCCGGCAGAAGAGGTCGGGCACCTGGAAGCCGATGGCGAACATGTGGATCCAGTCCCCCACGTCATCGGGGGAGAGCGTTGTCGTGGACTCCGCGCCCCCGGCCGGCCACTCCCGCCCCCCGAGGTACTCGCTCGTCGCGGGCAGCCTTCTGCGCTGCTCGCGCAGCCGCATGAACGCGGAGGAGCCGGTGAACGGCCCGGAGGCCGACCCGTCGTCCCGGACCGTGAGCCGGACGATCCCCTCGCCGCCGTACACCGGCCCCCACGGCGCGACGATCACCGCACCGGGCCGGGCCTGCCCGAGCCATCGGCCGGGGACGTGTCCCACCGAGCAGGTGGCGATGATCCGTTCGTAGGGCGCCCCCTCTCCGTACCCCTCGGCGCCGTCGCCCACGACGACGCGGGGCGAGAAGCCCGCCGCGGACAGCCGGGCGCGGGCCTGACCGGCGACGCCCTCGTCCACCTCGACCGTGACGACGTGGCCGTCCCCCAGCCGGTGGCACAGCAGCGCGGCGTTCCATCCGGTCCCCGTGCCGATCTCCAGCGTCCGGTCGCCGGGCCGTACGTCCAGGTCCGCGAGCATGGAGAACACCATCGTCGGCATCGAGCTGGAGGAGGTCGGGGTACGGCCCCGCCCCGGCCCGGTGTACGCCCCGTCGTCCCACTGGGTGGTGATCGGCGCGTCCGAGTAGACCGCTTCCCACCACGCTTGCGGGGACTGCGAGCGGACGACCCGGTCGTCCTGCCGGTTCATGCCGGCCCGCCCCGGCCAGATCATCTCGGGCACGAACAGGTGGCGCGGCACGGCGTGGAACGCCGGCAGCCAGTCGGCGGTCAGCGCGCCCTTCTCCAGGAGGGTGGAGGCCAGCCGCTCGGGACCGGCCTCCACCGTCGTGTCCTCGGCCACCTCAGCGACCGTCCGCCGGGCCCTGGCCGTCGTTGGTGTTGCCGCCCTCGTCCGAGCCGCCTCCGCCGTGCTTGTTGCCGGAGTCGCTGTCGTCCTGCGGGTTGCCCGCGTCGGCCCGCCAGGGCGTCTGCACGGTGTTCATGGGTCTCCTTCTTTCGTCGGGGTCGTCTCTGCGTGTACGTGCGCCCGTCCCGTGGGGAACGGGAGCCGGCCGCCCCGGTCACGGCCGTCCTGCGGGACGCGGCCGGGGCGGAGTCGGTGGGGCGGCCTGTGCGGTCGCATGGGTGCGCCGGTACACCCGCGGTTCTCCGGCGGGCGGCAGCACCAGCGGCCAGGCCGCCAGGCGGTAGTGGGCCGTCTCGTCGTGGGCGGCGACGGTGTAGGACCAGCCCTCCCGCAGCACGCCCAGTGCGTTCTCCCGTTCCGCCTCGGCGCGCGCCCACTCCCGTATGACCGAGCCGGGATCGGGGGCGCCCGCCGCCCGGACGGGACGCAGGCAGGCCGGGGGCAGCCAGGGGGTGCCGGGGCCGGGGTCGAGCGCCCTGGCGACGCGTTCCGCCTGCCCGCGCATCCACCGCACCGCCAGGCGCGGGGTGGGGGCCAGGTGCAGGCCCAGCACGATCGGGGACGGCCGGCCGGGGGCGCTCGCCGACAGCTCGCACCAGAAGCGCATCCAGGCGGCGGCCCGCGTCACGGCATCCGGCCGGCGCGGTTCGCCGCCTTTACACGGGCGCTCAGCAACTCGGCCCGCGTGGCCGGGCGCAGCACCTCGGGCAGGGCCGCCCACTCGCGGCCCCCGCCGACGGGGCGCAGGAGGTAGTACGCGGCGTCCCTGTCCTGGAACTCGCCCACGGTCCTGCGGATCTCGTCGTAGAGCGCGTCGCCCTTGGCGGGCTCGTCGGTGGTCATGGTCATCGGAATTCGTCACTCCCCGAGGCGTGCGACTTGACTGAACTGACGAGCCGACAGAACCGTCACGGACGGATGAGCCGCGTTGCCTGACGCGATCTGCACCGCTCCGCAGTGGTGACCGTTGCCGGTCTGCTCGCCATGTCCAGCAGCATCACGATGCGGATAGACCGTCTGAAAGGTCCGGCTGATTACCCAACTTGGGTAATCTCACGGGAGGTGTATATGTAGCGACGTTGTGTAGCCCTCGTCAGTGGGAGCTTGCCGATGCCCGAGCCGGCCCGTTCGCAGGAGCTACCTCCACGGCTGCTCGCCGATCCCGAGATGATCGATGCCTGCCGGGCCCGTGACTTCACCAGGGTGTTCAGGCTGGTGAAGACACGTGCGGGCGTCTATCCGTCCATGATCGCCCGGCGGTGCGATCTGACCCCCAGCCGTGTCGGAGAGGTCATGGCAGGGCGGCGTCAACTCCTGCACATGGACGTCGTCGAGCGCATCGCGGACGGCCTGCGCATCCCGGGGCACATGCTCGGACTCGCCCGACGCTCATGGGAGACGCCCGCCGCCCTCACCACAGTCGAACGGGATCCGCCTGTGGCTCCGGTGCGGGAGCAGGAGACGTCCACCGCGCTGCCGGGCGCCGATGTGGACGACATCCTTGCCCTCGCCTCACGGACGGATCTGAGCCCTTCCACCCTTCAAGCTCTCCGGGCATCGATCGAGGACTACTGGAGACGGGACGACCAGCACGGAGGCGAGGCCCTGAGGCCGGCCGTGGTCGGCCAACTCCGTTATGTCACAGGCTTCCTGAAGGGGAACCGGTCCGCGGTCATCCAGCAGGAGCTGTACGGGGTCGCGGCAGAGCTCGCACGGCTTACCGGCTGGACGTACTTCGACGCTCGCCAGTACAGCCAGGCCCGCACGTACTTCGCGGAGGCACTGCGCCTCGCCAAGGCGATCGACGACCGGCAGTTCATGGCCAACGTCCTGGCGTGCATGAGCCTTCAGGCCACCTACCAGGACAAGCCGGGGGACGCCCTGGCGCTCGTGAGAGCCGCCCAGGACCAGGCGCGTACCGCCGACGACACGACACCGCGCGTCCTGTCGATGCTCTCCATGAGGGAAGCCTTCGCCCACGCCACGCTGGGCAGCCGGGCCGCCACGCACACGGCGATCCACGAGGCACACCGGCAGTTCGAGCAGATTCGGTCGGCCGATCCGGACCCCGCGTGGGTCACCTACTTCGATGAACCCAAACTCATCGTGGACACCGGCATCGCCCACGGCCGGGTCGGGGAGGCGGCCATCGCCGAGCCGCTGATCGCGGACGCGCTGAGCAGGGAGGACAGCTCCAACCGGCGGGGCCGCGCCTTCCACGCGTTCTGGCTCGCCCGTACACGCCTCCACCTGGGCAGGATCGATGAGGCGTGCCACACGGCCACCGAAGCGCTGGAGCGCGCGTCAGCGGTCTCCTCCGAGCGGGTAGCGGGCCACCTGAGGGAGTTCTACGGGCAGTTGTCCCCCTACCGGCGGGAACCTGCGGTCATGGCGTTCGAGGCCCGTCTGAGGGAGGCCCTGCCGAGGCAGGTCAGCGGATCGTCTCGTTCATGAGCAGGTACAGGAGGCCGACGAGGGAGCCACTGCTGATGATCTCCCGGCGGTCGATCATTCCCTTCACATCGGCGAGCGGGATCCACTCGATGCGGTCGGACTCGTTCTCCTCGGTCGGGGGCCCGACATAGGTCGCGCCATCGGCACGGAAGACGTGATGCTGTGAGTCGGTGATCCCGTTGGCGGGCTCCGCGTAGATGAGCGGCTTCATCGGACCGGGCCGCCAGCCGGTCTCCTCCAGCACTTCGCGGGACGCTGTCTGGTCCGGCGTCTCCCCCTCCTCGACAAGGCCCATGGGCAGTTCCCAGGCCCAGGCGTCGGTGATGAAGCGGTGCCGCCACATCATGAGGACTTCGCGGTGATCGTTGACCACTGCGGCCACGGCCAGGTGGCGGAGACGGACGACGTGGTACTCCCATCTGCGTCCGTCGGGTTGCTGGACGTCGACCAGACACAGGTTCACCCACGGATTGGTGTAGATCTGCCGTTCGCCATGGGCCTTCCACTGCATGAACGCCACCCCTCTCGCCCGGTACACCCGGCGTCACTCAGCATCCCAGAGATACGGCAACGGAGGACCGAGGTCCCGGGCCGAGGCACCGCCGAGAAGTCGTTGAACTGACGGTCGCCGGGCCGGTACTGCGGTTGCTGCGGTCGTCGCCCTGCGTCAGACCGTGCCCGATCGGGCGCCCGGCAGGGTGGCCGGGCGGGGGTTCAGGATCGCGGAGACCGCTGTGCGGGAGGAGGTCATGACGTCGGCGGTGAAGCGGCGGCGTCCTAGGCCGAGGCGGCGCAGTGCCGGGCCGTGGCCGACGGCGACGACGAGGGACGCGACGAGGAGCATCAGCCGCCACAGGACCGTCACCGGTCGGCGCAGCGGGCGCGCAGGGCGCGCGGGGAGGGCGCGGGCGCTGTGCGGCGGGGGCGCGTACGGGCGTGCGACGGGTGTGCCGGTGGTGTCCGCCCTGCTGCGGACGGGTGGGAAGGGGGTATGCGGTTGTGTGGGGGGTTTATCGACACGTCGTCATTCTTGCGAGTGGTTGAGACGTTGTGGGTGGTTCGCCGGGATCTCGTCGGGCAGTCTGAGTTCGCGACGTCGCTGCGACAACCTCAGGCACACGCTCCGGAAGGACAGAACATGGCACGTACCCGCATCACCCGGTTCGGGGCCGTGGTGGTGCACGCGCTTCACGGGCTCGGATGAGCCGACGGGCGCCGGCCGGGCGGGGAACCGGCCGGTGTCCCGGGAGAAGGAAGGGATGGGGCGGAGCGGGCGGCCGCCCCGGGGGCGCGCCGGCCGCCCGGGGGCCGG
>NZ_JBXUOY010000031.1:0-30382 GCF_057196705.1 Streptomyces sp. ATLC9
GAATCCGGCAGCGGCGGGTTCCGCCCGGGCCGGCGTACGCCCGGTGGCCCCGGCCGTGGAACGCCCCGCCGCGGGCGAGGGGGTCAGCGGGCTACGGCGTACGTCTGACGGCCGCGCGGGCTCGCGGCGGCCAGCAGCAGGTCACGCCCGGGGTCCGCACCGACGGCGCAGACCTTGCCCAGCGAGAACTCGGCCGCCAGCTCGACCTCGTGCCCGCGGGTGCGCAGCTCCTCGATGACGCCCGGATCGCAGTTCCGCTCCACGGTCAGCACCCTCGGACGCGACTCGTGCGGAGTGAACGAAGCGGCGAAGTGGTCGGTGTGGAAGGCGAGGGTCTCGGTCGCGGACTGGAGGTCGAGGCCGAACTCGGCCACCGCGAGGAAGAACTCCAGGGTCCACTGGTCCTGGCGGTCCCCGCCCGGGGTGCCGAAGGCCAGGACCGGCTTGCCGTCCCTCATGACGAGGCTGGGGCTGAGCGTGGTGCGCGGACGGCGGCGCGGCCCGAAGGAGTTGGGGTGTCCCTCCTCGAGGGTCATCGTCTGCGCCCGCGTGCCGAGTGAGAGGCCGGTGCCGGGGACGACGGGGGAGCTCTTCAGCCAGCCGCCGCTGGGAACGGCGGCCACCATGTTGCCGAACCTGTCGGCCACGACGATGGTGCAGGTGTCGGTGCGGGCCCTGGTGGCCTGTACGACGGTGGGCAGGCCGTTGTGGATCTGGGACATCCAGTGCTCCCGCTCCGGGGGCACGGGGTCCGCCACGTGCTCCGGCACGTGCGGCCGGCGTCCACCGGGGGAGCCGGGGCGCAGGGCGGTCGCGGCCTTCGCCTCGACCAGCTCGCGCCGTTCCGCCGTGTAGGCGGGGCTCAGCAGGGTCTCCAGCGGCACGTCGCTGTGGTCCGGGTCCCCGTACCAGGCCTCGCGGTCGGCGAAGGCCAGCTTGGCGCACTCGGCCACGGTGTGGATGTACTCCGCGCTGTTCAGGCCCATGCCGCGCAGGTCGAAGCCTTCCAGGAGCGCGAGCTGCTGGAGGAATACCGGGCTCTGCGACCAGGGGCCCGGCTTGTGGACCGTGCAGTCCCCGTACCGGATGTGCGCGGACTCCTCCGCGGTCGCCCGCCAGTCAGCCATGTCCTGACCGGTCAGCAGCCCCTTGTGCCGTCGGCCGGTGGAGTCCAGGACCTCCGTGGAGGAGACGAACGTGTCGATGGCCTCGGCGACGAAGCCCTGGTAGAAGGCCTTCTCGGCCGCGGCGATCTGCGCCTCGCGCCCGCCGGACGCGGCGCCGGCCTCCCGCAGGAGCCGCTTGTACGTCTCCGCCAGCGCGGGATTGCGGAACCGCGAACCGGCTGCGGGAGGACGTCCGTTGGGCAGGTAGACGCGCCCGGACTCGAGCCACTCCGTCTCGAACAGCGGTGCCAGCACCTCGATGGCCTCCGCCGTGCCGGCCAGCAGCGGAAAACCGTTCTCCGCGTAGCCGATGGCGTAGTCGAGGATCTCGGACAGCGGCAGTGTGCCGTGCTCGGCCAGCATCCGCATCCAGGCGCCGAAGGCGCCGGGCACGACGGCCGGCAGCAGGCCCGATCCCGGAATCTGGTTCAGCCCCAGCCGCCTGATGCCGTCGATGGTGGCGGCCCGGGGCGTCGGCCCCTGTCCGCACACCACCTGCACGCGGTCCGTCGACGCCCGGTAGGAGAGGATCGGCACATCACCGCCGAGCCCGTTGAAGTGCGGTTCGACCACCTGCAGGACGAAACCGGCGGCGGCGGCGGCGTCGAAGGCGTTACCGCCCTTCTCGAGGATCGACATGGCGGCCGCCGAGGGCAGCCAGTGGGTCGAGGAAACGGCTCCGAAGGTTCCACTCAGATGTGGTTTTCCCCAGTTCAACGCGACACGCCTTTCTGTGTTCTCTGTGTGAACGGTTTCGTGACCGACCCCCGGGCCGGGGGACGCCGGCCGCCCGCGGCCGCCCCCGCCCCCCCCCCCCCCCCCCCCCCCGGGGCGTGGTGCGCGCCGTCAGCCCTGCGGCACGAGGTCGTAGAAGCACATGCGCGGCCCGGCCGTGGCCCAGGTGAGGGTGCGGCGGCACGACAGGCGGGTCCGTTCGAAGATGTCAAACCACGCCGCCCGGTCCGCGGGGAAGCCCTGGTCGGTGAGGACGTGCATCAGGAAGAACTCCGAATCGTTCTCCCGGTCGTCGTAGAACGGCTCCGGTTCGCCGATCAGCAGCATCCTCTCGCCGGTGAGGAAGTCCGCGTAGGCGTTCAGGATGTCCACGACGGCCTTGTCGCCGTCCCTGAAGTGCTCGTGCAGAACGCCGATGCCGGTGATCACTTCGGCGCCCGAGCAGACCTCGGGCCAGGTCGCGGGGTTGAACGCGTCGGCGACGACGAAGTCGAGCCGGTCCTTCAGGCCGTGGCGGCGTGCGAGGCCGCGGGCGACCTCCACCGCCGCGGGCGCGATGTCCAGGCCGACGCCGGTGATCCCCGGATCGTTCAGGCAGGCGTCGACGAGGAGCTGCCCGCCACCGCAGCCGAGGTCCAGGATCCGCCTGGCCCCCCGGTTGCGCATGGTCTCCAGGACGATCGGGGTGTAGTACCTGGCGAATATGGTCCCGCAGTGGCGGCTCAGCGGCCCGTTGCTCCGGTGCACGTCCGTGCCGTAGACGGCCCGTCCCGTCATCAGGTCGTCGGCCCGCCGGACGACCGGGCCGTACGCCTCGAGGTAGAAGCCGAGCCGGGCCAGGGAGACGTCCGATGTCAGGAGCGCACCGCGGCGGGTCAGCCGGTAGGCGCCCCGCCACTCCTCGAGCACGCCCTTCAGGACCAGGTAGCGCAGGACGTTCGACGCGATGCGCTGGTTCATGCCGTCGAGGAGGCCCGCCTCCGCGCTGTCGCGGCCGCTGCGCAGACGTTCCAGCAGCCCGGACTTCGCCAGTGCGTGCACGGCGTGGCAGAGGTGCAGGGAGCTGAGGAGATCCGGCATCGAGGAGAGCTGGAAGTCCTGCCACCTGCTACTCAGTTCCTCGTCGCGGAGCTCCAGGACCTCGCTTCTCCGCGGTCCGGAGCTCCTGTGCGTGGTGTCCATCTTCCGTCTTCCCCTTCTCTCGGAACGTGTCGGATGCGCGAGCGCGAACAGGACCGGCCGGGACCGCGGTGCCGGGCGCGGGGGCGGTGCCCAGGATGTTGCGGTGGATGTCGAGGGTGGCGGTGGACTGGTTGAGGGTGATGTAGTGCAGGCCGGGGGCGCCTTCGGCCAGCAGGCGGTCGGCCATGGCGGTGGCATACTCCACGCCGATGCGGTGGCCTTCGGCGGGGTTGCCGCGGGCGGCCTCCAGGCGGTGGGCGAGGTCTTCGGGGAAGGCCGCGCCCGACAGCGCGGCGAAGCGGGCGATCTGGCGGGCGTCGGTGGCGGGCATGATCTCGGGGATGATCGGGGTGTGGCAGCCGGCGGCGGTGACCTTGTCGCGCAGCCGCAGGTAGTCCTCGACGTGGAAGAACATCTGGGTGATGGCGTAGTCGGCGCCGGCGCGGCACTTGGCGACGAAGTGGCGGATGTCGCTGTCCCAGTCGGGGGAGCGGGGGTGTTTTTCGGGGAAGGCGGCCACTCCGACGCTGAAGTCGCCGGTCTGCTTGATCAGGGAGACCAGTTGGTGGGCGTGGGTGAGGCCCCGGGGGTGGGGGGTCCAGGGGGCGCCGGGGTCGCCGGGCGGGTCGCCGCGCAGGGCGAGGAGGTCGTGGACGCCGGCGTCGGCGTAGCGGCCGACGATGTGGCGCAGTTCGGTCACCGAGTGGCCGACGGCGGTGAGGTGGGCGACCGGTCGCAGGGTGGTTTCGGTGGCGATGCGTTCGGTGACCTCCACGGTGCGGTCGCGGGAGGAGCCGCCGGCTCCGTAGGTGACGGAGACGAAGGTCGGAGCGAGCGGTTCGACGCGGCGGATCGCGTTCCACAGGACGCGCTCGCCCTTGTCGGTCCTGGGCGGGAAGAACTCGAACGAGAAGGAGGGGGCGCCGGCTTCGAGGAGGTCGCGCAGCGTGGTCATGCCCGGCCTCCGGCGTCGAGGCGTTCGGCTTCCGGGTGGTGGGTGGGGGCGGCGTCGGCGGACTGCTCGGGGTGGGGCCGGAATTCCTCGGGCAGCCCGTGCGCCCGGTCGGCGACGTCGTACTCCGCCGGTACCGTACGCAGGGCATCGGCACGGGTCGGGTCGCTCATATGCCGATCCTCCGAAGGCAGGGGGCGACCTCTGCGGCCGCCGGTGCGCCGTAGCCCTGTTCGAGGCGCAGGAGGAGATCGGCGGCGGAGAGCTTGTACTCCTGCGTGCCGACCGCCTCCAGGACCACGGCGGCCAGCGCGCAGCCCAGCCGGGCGGCCCGCTCGTACGGCCACTGCCAGGCGACGCCCGCCAGGAAGCCGGCCCGGAAGGCATCGCCGACGCCGGTGGGGTCGACCGGCCTGGGAACAGGGACGGCGGAGATGCGCAGGAGTGGTCGCCCGGGCTGTGCGACCGTGACTCCTTCCGGGCCCCGGGTGGTGATCCAGGCGCCGACCCGCTCCAGGATCTCGTCCTCGAACCAGCCGGTGAGCTGCCGGAGCAGAGCGGACTCGTACTCGTTGGTGAACAGCCAGCGGGCGCCGTCGACCAGCAGCCGGGCCTGGCCGCGGTCGAGGCGCGCCAGTTGCTGGGAGGGGTCGGCGGCGAAGGGGATGTTCAGGTTCCGGCACTCGTCGGTGTGCCGGAGCATGGCCTCGGGATCGTTGGGGGAGATCACCGCGAGGTCCACGCCGCCGGCCCGGCGGGCGTGCGGGGCGAGGGTGATGCCGCGGGCCTCTCCCATCGCGCCGGGGTAGAAAGTGGCGATCTGGTTGTGGTCGTCGTCGGTGGTGCACACGAAGCGGGCGGTGTGCAGGGTGTCGCTCACGTGGGTGAGCCGGGTGTCCACGCCGTTGGCCTCCAGCCACTGCCGGTACTCGGCGAAGTCGAGGCCCGCTGCCCCGGCCAGGAGGGGCCGCAGGCCGAGCCGTCCCAGGCCGATGGCGATGTTGGCGGCCACCCCACCACGGCGGATCTCCAGGGTGTCGGCGAGGAAGGACAGCGAGACCCGCTCCAGGTGTCCGTCGACCAGCTGGTCGGCGAACCTTCCCGGGTAGGCCATCAGGTGGTCGGTGGCGATCGATCCGGTCACAACGATGCGCACGGCATTCACTCCTCGGGCCCGGCCGGACCGGCGGGCGCGGCCCGCCGGTCCGGACGGGGACAGGGGTCAGAGGTCGGCGGCGGTGCGTAGGGCGTCGGTGCGGTCGGTGCGCTCCCAGGTGAAGTCCGGCAGTTCCCGGCCGAAGTGGCCGTAGGCGGCCGTCTGCGCGTAGATCGGGCGCAGCAGGTCCAGATCCCGGATGATCGCGGCCGGGCGCAGGTCGAACACCTCGGAGACCGCCTGCTCGATCCGCTCGGGATCGACCGTGTGCGTGCCGAAGGTCTCCACGAACAGACCAACCGGCTCGGCCTTGCCGATCGCGTAGGCCACCTGCACCTCGCACCGGGCGGCCAGCCCGGCGGCCACCACGTTCTTGGCCACCCACCGCATCGCGTACGCGGCCGACCGGTCCACCTTGGACGGATCCTTGCCCGAGAACGCCCCGCCGCCGTGGCGGGCCATCCCGCCGTAGGTGTCGATGATGATCTTGCGTCCGGTCAGGCCCGCGTCCCCCATCGGACCCCCGATCTCGAACCGGCCCGTGGGGTTGACCAGCAGCCGGTAGCCGTCGGTGTCCAGCTTGATGCCGTCGGCCACCAGCTCGCCCAGCACATGCTCGACGACGAACTCGCGGACATCCGGCGCCAGCAGCGAGTCCAGGTCGATGTCGGAAGCGTGCTGGGAGGAGACCACCACGGTGTCCAGCCGCACCGCCTTGTCACCGGCGTACTCGATGGTGACCTGCGTCTTGCCGTCCGGGCGCAGATAGGGGATGGTGCCGTTCTTGCGCACCTCCGACAGCCGCCGGGAGAGGCGGTGGGCCAGGTGGATGGGCAGCGGCATCAGCTCCGGCGTCTCGTCGCACGCGTAGCCGAACATCAGACCCTGGTCGCCGGCGCCCTGCCGGTCCAGCTCGTCCTCATCCCCCTCCACCCGGGTCTCGTAGGCGGTGTCCACGCCCTGGGCGATGTCGGGGGACTGCGCCCCGATGGACACCGACACCCCGCACGAGGCCCCGTCGAAGCCCTTCTTGGAGGAGTCGTAGCCGATGGCCAGGACCTTCTCCCGCACCAGGGTGGGGATGTCGGCGTACGCGGCGGTGGTCACCTCCCCGGCCACATGCACCAGACCGGTGGTGATCAGTGTCTCCACCGCCACCCGGGAGGCCGGGTCCTGCTCCAGCAGGGCGTCGAGAACGGTGTCGCTGATCTGGTCGGCGATCTTGTCGGGGTGACCCTCGGTCACGGACTCCGAGGTGAACAGGCGGCGGGACATTTCCACACGTCTCCTTACTTGGCGAGCCGCCGTGGCTCCGCAGCGGCCGGTCGGCGAGTCCGGTACGGGGAGATCCGGTCAGGGGGCGAGGGCGCCGGCCGACCGGCCGTCCCCGGCGCCGTCGTCCTCGGCGGTTTCGCCGTCTCCGGTGCCGGGGCGGACATGACGCAGGGTGGTGGCCACGAGTACGGCGCAGACGGCGACCAGGACCGCGCCGATCACCGACATGGCCGACAGGCCGTACGAGAAGGCCTCGCGGCTGAGGTCCACCAGCCTGCTCCCCAACTCCTCGGGCAGCCGCTCGGCTGCGGACAGGGCTTTGGCCAGGGTGTCCTCGGCGGCCCCGACGGCCCCGGCCGGAATCTCGGCGCCCGCGGTCTCCTCCACCCGCGTGCGGTACACGGCGGTGCCTATGCTGCCGAGGACGGCCAGGCCGAGTGCGCCGCCGAACTCGTTGCTGGTCTCGGAGACCGCGGACGCCGCGCCCGCCCGGTCCGGGGGAGCGGAGCTGACGACCATGTCCGTGCCCAGGTTCAGTGCCGGGGCTATGCCCGTGGCCATGACGGCCAGGCCCGTCACCAGCAGCACGAAGTCGGTGCGGTCGGCGCGGGCGACGAGGAGCAGGCCGACCGCGGCGGCCGCGAGGACGGCGGCCATGACGTAGGCCGCACGCACCCGGCGCAGCGCCGTGATGGCCACCACCGTGCCGATCACCCCGCCGACGCTCCCCGGCAGGATCCACAGGCCCGCCTCCAGCGGGGACAGTCCGTGCACCAGCTGGAGCGACTGCACGATGAACAGGTTGATGCCGAACATGACGAAGGTCAGGGTGGCCAGGGCGCTCAGGGACACCCGGAACCGGGGCTCGTGGAACAGGCGCAGGTCGATGAACGGGTCCTCCAGGCGGCGCTGCCGCCGCAGGAAGACCGCGCCCGTGGCCACGCCGAACACGACGGCCAGCACCGCCGGTGCGCCCAGCCCGTCCCGGGCGACCTGCTTGACGCCGTACACCACCGGCAGGACGGCCGCCAGGGAGAGCAGGGAGCTGACGAGGTCCAGCCGTCCGGCCGAGGGCGCGCGGTACTCGGGCAGCAGGACGGGACCGAGCAACAGCAGCGTCACCATCACGGGGACGCCGATGAGGAAGACCGACCCCCACCAGAAGTGCTCGAGTGTGACGCCTCCGACCAGCGGGCCGATCGAGGCGCCCACGGTGAAGCACATCATCCACGCGGATATGGCGATGGTCCGCTGGCGCTCGTCGGGGAACATGACGCGCAGGAGCGAGAGGGTGGACGGCATCAGCGTCGCTCCGGCCAGTCCCAGCAGGGCGCGGGCCGCGATCAGCGTCTCGGGACTGGAGGCGTAGGCGGCCAGGACGGAGGCGGCCGCGAAGGCGCCGGCTCCGGTCAGCAGCAGGCGGCGCCGGCCTATCCGGTCCCCGAGGTTGCCCATGGTGATCAGGAAGCCCGCCACCATGAATCCGTAGATGTCCGTGATCCACAGCAGCTCGGAACCGGTGGGCGCGAGGTCGGAGCTGAGGTGCGGGACGGCCAGGTGCAGCACCGTCATGTCCATCACGATCAGCATCGCGGGTAACGCGAGGACGGCCAGCCCCAGCCATTCCCTCAGCCCCGCGCGGGGCGGGACGCGGCCGGGTTCGGCGGAGTGGTCGGATCGGGCGGAGGTCATCAACACTCCTTGTCGGTCACTGGTTGCGGTTGCCGGGCGGCGGGGCAGGGGCTTCCCGCGGTTCCCGGCGGCGGTGCGGCGGATCGGCCGTCGGCGGCGGCCGGCGGCTCCGGCGCGGGGTCAGGTGGCCGGGGAGGGGGAGAGCGGCCGGCGGGCCGCCTCCCGGGGCCACCAGCCGTCGTTCCCGCGGTACCAGTCGACGGTCTCGGCCAGCGCGGCGCGGAAGTCCCGGCGCGGCGCCCACTCCAGCTCCCGGCGGATCTTGGCCGTGTCGACCGAGTAGCGCCGGTCGTGCCCGGGGCGGTCGGCGACGGGCTCGACGCTGTCCCAGGACGCGCCGCAGTGTTCCAGCAGGAGGGCGGTCAGCTGCCTGTTGGTGAGCTCGACCCCGCTCCCGATGTTGTAGACCTCGCCGGCCCGCCCGGCCGTGCGGACCAGTTCGAGCGCGGCGACGTGGTCGTCGACGTGGATCCATTCCCGGGAATTGTCGCCGGTGCCGTAAAGCGGTACTTTTCGCCCGTTCAGCAACCGGGTGACGAACAGCGGAATTATCTTTTCCGGATATTGGCAGGGGCCGAAGTTGTTGCAGCAGCGTGTGACGCGGACGTCCAGGCCGTGGGTCGTGCGGTAGCTGAGCGCGAGCAGATCACTGGCCGCCTTCGAGGCGGAGTACGGCGAACTGGGGCACAGCGGGTGGTCCTCGGGCCATGAGCCGTGCGGGATGGAGCCGTACACCTCGTCGGTGGAGACGTGCACGAAACACCGGATGCCGTGCCGGACCGCCGCGTCCAGCAGGACCTGGGTACCCAGGACGTTGGTGCGCACGAACTCCTGACCGTCGGCGATCGACCGGTCCACGTGGCTCTCGGCGGCGAAGTGCACGATCTCGTCCACGTCCCCGGCCACACGGTCGACCGTCTGCGGATCGCGGATGTCGCCGAGGACGAAGCGGAATCCCGGATGGCTGCGTACCGGGTCCAGGTTGGCGGGGTTGCCCGCGTAGGTGAGACGGTCCAGAACCGTGATGCGCAAGTCGCTCTGCGGCGTCAGCAGGGTTCTGACGTAGTGCGATCCGATGAATCCGGCGCCGCCGGTCACAAGGATGCGGGTGGGCACGGGATGCTCCTTACTCCGTGGGTGAAATGCCCGGTGCGGTAAGCGGAATCCGGTGACCTCGCTGCTGCGGCATTCGGCCGTGCCGTGTGTGTACACCATTGCTATGTTTGGGTCGCACTCCGGCGCATGGTGCGCTCGGGGTGGGGAATGCGGTTACGAGCACGATTCCAGCGCACCCATACGGCAGCAGAGCCTTACCGAAAGGGGGATTCGCTTTGTCTGTTGAGGACGGGAGCTCGCGCAGACTCACGGTTCGAAAGGGATCGAACCTCGCCGGTCCGGTTTTCCGGAACGGCCACGAACACCCCAGAACACGCATCCTGGTAGCTTCCGGATGCCCTTCGGCGGATGCGTTGAAACGGGACATGCAGCGACACGGTTACGACGCCTCCGTAGCACCCAGTGGTGAGGACGTGCTGGGGGCGTACCACGACTGCGACCTCATCCTGCTGGACACCGACCTTCCGGATCTCGACGGTGTCTCGGTGTGCCAGGCCATACGCAGGGACAGCGAAGTGCCCATCATCGGCTTCACTCCGGCGGAGGCCGAGGTGGACCAGGTGCTCCTGCTGGAGGCGGGATGCGACGACTGCGTCGAGATCCCCTACCGGGCGCGTGAGCTGGTGGCCCGGATCAAGGCCATCCTCCGCCGGACCAGGGCGTCGCGCGCACCGGAGGAGGCCGGCCGGGGGGAGGGCGACTGCCTGGAGCTCGGTCCGCTCGTCATCGACCCCTCCCGGCGGGAGGCGTGTCTGTGCGGGCGTCCGCTCGCCCTGACCCGCAAGGAGTTCGACCTGCTGTACACGCTGGCGACGGAGCCGGACCGGATCTTCCAGAGACAGGAGCTGATGTCCGTCGTCTGGGACTACCCGGCCGACACCCGGATCAGCGTCCAGGCGAGCAGGACCATAGACACCCACGTCAGCAGCCTGCGCGGCAAGCTGGGCAGCAGCGAGTGGATCACGACCATCCGCGGGGTCGGCTTCCGGTTCGGGGTGCCCGCCGCGGGAGGCCGTCCCGTTACGGCCCAAGCTGCTCAGGATGAGAAGCGCCAACGGGTCTGCGCGACACAACCTTTGGTGAAGGCGAACACCGTTCGGGGAGCGACGGAGAAGGCCCAGGCCCGGCCGACGGAGCCGCTGAGAACGTCACCGTCGACGACGTAGTCCCACATCGCGCCGTACTTGCGGCGGAACGTCTCGGCGGCCTCCTCCAGCCTCTCCTCCTCGGTGACCCGGACCGCCCGGCCCTCCAGCACGATGTCCACGCCGCTGGAGAGCCGGTTGGTCCCGGTCAGCAGCGAGCACCGGGGGTTGGACACCAGGTTGAGCACCTTGCGTTCCCGGGGCAGCGAGCAGAACCACAGGGCCCCGTCGTGCCACGCCCCCGCCACGGGCGTTATGTGCGGTCTGGGGATGGGCCGCACGGTCGCGACCCAGTACAGCTCGGCCTCGGCCAGCGTGCGGCGCGTCTGGCTCCAGGAGGCGGGGCGCGCCTCCTCGGAGCTGTAGCGGGGATCCAGTTCCACGTCGTAGGGGTTGTCGGTCATTCAGAGGTCTCCAGGTCGTGACAGCGCGGCGGGACCGGACGACATCACCGGTACGGGCACTCCGCCCGCTCCCAGGCTCCGGGCGAACTCCGGATAGGAGTCGATGATCTCGTCGGCCTGTGTGCGCAGGTCGTACCGCTCGCACAACAGGTCCAGGACGTACTTGTCCCACTCACTGCGCCGGACGATCTCGTGATAGGGGATTCGGGTGAAGGCGACGAGCTGGTAGAGCTGGGTGAAGTCCTCCGGGTACCGCTGGTGCAGCCTGCGCTCCAGCCCCTTGCGCAAGTGGAACAGCTCGTCGTCGATGTGGGCGCTCAGCTCCTCCAGGTTGGCCATGGACAGGTCGGCTATCGCCTGGCCGGGAGCCACCCGCAACTCGCTGAACTCCGCCACCGCGGCCCGGACGGCGGTGTGGCGGTCGGAGCAGGAGCCCAGGTGGCGGTCGAGCAGGTCGCACAGCACCTCCGCGTCCTCGAAGCTGCAGTTGATGCCCTGGCCGTAGAACGGGACGACCGTGTGGGCGGAGTCGCCGAGGAGCACGGCGCGGTCGTAGTGGTAGGGGGCGCAGCGGACGATCTTGAGCAGGGCGGGACGGGTGTCCCAGACCTCCTCGGCGACCTGCGGCAGGGCCGCGGCGATGTCGGGGTACTCGCGGTCGAAGTGCTCCCGTACGGAGTCGCGGTCCGCGAAGGACCGGAACCGCAGCTCGCCGCCCCGGCTGTCCACCGGCATGAACAGGGTGGTGGTGGGGATGCCGTCCCGGTTCGGCTGGGCCTGGAGGAAGTGGTCCCCGCGGGGCCACAGGTGCATCCCGTCCGGGCTGAGCTTCCGGGCCGTTTCGGGCAGCATGGTCAGCTCGACGTGGCCGTGCGGGATGTACTCCTGGTGGATCCGCATCCGGGCACCGGACTTGGACAGCTCGTGGCGCAGCGCGCTGTTCGCGCCGTCGCAGCCGATCAGGATGTCCCCGGTGGCCCGGCACACGCCGCCGTCCGCGGTGACGAAGACGGCTTCGGCGCGGTGCGCGTCGGCGGCGACGCAGGAGTGGCCGAAGTGCACGGACGCCCCTGCCTCCAGCGCCTCCTCCAGAAGGACGCGCTGGAGGGCGGCACGCGGTACGGACAGCAGATGGTGATCGCTGCCGACCCCGTAGGGCTGGTGGGTGAGCGTGCCGTCGCGGTGGTGCACGACGCGCTGCTGGAGCATCGCCCCCGTGGCGTATATGCGGTCGCGCAGAGCGGGGTGCAGGGCGCTCGATCCGCGGTGGGTGAGGGTCAGGTTGAACGAGCGGCCGGTCCCGACGGTGGCCACGCCGCCGGGGGACTGCTTCTCGTGCACCTCCACCTCGAAGTTCCGCCGGCGCAACTCGACGGCGAGGAGGCAGCCCACCGGGCCGGCTCCCACGATGACGGCCCTGACGCGGCGCCTGGCTCCTGACATGACGGGGTCCTTCCTGCGATGGCCTTCGGCGGCTGGGTGTCCTCGGCGGCTCGTGCCGCGCGCGGCGGCGCTCACGGCACGCGCGCGGTGGCGACCTGGCCGGTCTCGGCGAAGTAGCGGACCATCGAGGTGATCCAGGACGGGTCGGCGGCGGGCAGTTCGAGGCCGAGGTCCTTCAGCAGCCTGACCGTGCCGTCGTTGGTGTAGCGGTGGTCGCCCAGTTCCATGACCCCCTCCCGGAACAGCGGGACGAGGCTCGCCAGGGAGCGGTCGTCCGCGTCGGCGGGGCCGGACTCCAGGGCGCCGAGCCACTCGGCCGTGGACACGAGCCGGGGCGGGCGCCCCAGCGAGCCCATGGCGGCGAAGACCGTCTCCCAGTCCATGCCGACGGGGTGGAAGACGTGCACGTTCCGGTTGTGCGCGGCGGGCGAGCGGGAGAGCAGCACGACCGCGTCGGCCACCACGTCCACCGGCAGCAGGTCCACGGGCGGCCCCGGCTCCCTCGGCGCCAGGCCCAGCTGCAGGAAGCTCTTGACCTGGAGCCAGAAGAAGTCGTCCGTCCGGCAGGCTCCGGTCGCGGTGTCCGGGCCGATCCTCCCGATGCGGTGGACGGTGACCGGCACTCCCCGTTCCCGGGCCGCCAGCGCCAGCCGCTCGGCGACCCACTTGCTCTGCGCGTAGCCGATGCCGAGCCCGTCGGGGGTCTCGGGGACGGCGTCCTCGCCGATGTCCCGGGCGGGTCCTCCGGGCGGGAAGACGGCGAGCGTGGACATGTGCTGGAGCGGCTTGAGTACCGTGTCGGCGCAGAACTCGACGACCCGCACGAAGCCGTCCACGTTGGTCGGCTTGACCGAGACGTACGGCGCGGCGAAGTTGATGTGCGCCGCCGCGTGGTGGACGGCCTCGATCCGCCCGGCCAGGTCGCGGTACTCCTCGGGCGCGAGGCCGAACCGCTCCCGCGACAGGTCTCCGGCCACCACGCGGACCCGGGACAGGTCCAGGCCGCGGTCGGCCCGGTAGCGGCGAGCGTTGTCGGCGATCCGGCGCAGCCCCTCCTCCGGAGAGCCGGCCCGTACCAGGCAGTGGACCTCGCAGCCGGCGGCGAGAAGGGAGCGCAGCAGGTAGATCCCCAGGAAGCCGGTGACACCGGTCAGCAGCACAGTCCGGGCGGCGGCCGGGTCGGCGCGCCGCGGGGCGGCGGCCGGGTCCAGCCCCTCCGGGAGCCGGGCGTCGGCCCACAGGTCGGGCCCGTCTGCCGTGACCTCCCCGGCGCGCGCCTGCTCCACCCGCGCGGCCATGCCCGCCACGGTCGGGTCGGCCAGCAGCACGCTGAGCGGGAGGTCGACGCCGTACTCCTCCTGGAGTGTCTGGCGCAGCCGCACCGCCATGAGCGAGTGGCCTCCCAGGACGAAGAAGTCGTCCTCCGGGCCGACCGCGGCACCGTCCAGCAGCCCGGCCCAGACGGCGGCGACGTGCTGCTCGGTCGGGGTCGGCGGCCGGCCGCCGGCAGCCTCCTTCCGGGGAGCCGGAAGCGCCGCCGCGCGGGTGGCCAGGGCGGCCCGGTCGGTCTTGCCGCTGGGGGAGGTGGGCAGCTGGTCGATCCCCACGAACCGGGAGGGCACCATGTACGCCGGCAGGGAACGTCCCAGCAGGCGGCGCAGCTCCGGTTCGTCCACGGGGGCGTCCGTGCGCAGGAACGCGACGAGCCGCCGGTCCCCGGGGCGGTGCTCGGCGGCGACCACGGCGGAGGCGGTGACCGAGGGCAGGTCGTTGAGCGCCGCCTCCACCTCCGCGGGCTCGATCCGGTAGCCGCGGATCTTGATCTGCTCGTCGGCCCGGCCCAGGTGCACGAAGCCCTCCTCGGGCGTGAACCTGACCAGGTCGCCGGTGCGGTAGAAGCGTGCGCCCGGCTCCGGGGCGTAGGGGTCGGGCAGGAAGCGCGAGCGGGTCTGCTCCGGCAGGTTCAGGTAGCCGGGGGAGAGGATCCGCCCGCCCACGTACAACTCGCCCGGCACCCCGAACGGCACCGGGCGGCGGTCGGCGTCCAGGACGTACTGCCGCACCCCCGCCACGGTGTGTCCGATGGGCGGCCTCTCCGGCCAGTCGGCCGGGTCGTCCGGCAGACGGTGGGCGGTGCACAGGTGCGCCTCGGACGGCCCGTAGGCGTTGATCAGCGCTGCCCCGGTGAGGCGGCCGAACATCTCCCGCAGCCGGGGCGTGACGACCAGCTGTTCGCCGGTGGTGTAGACCTCGGTCAGGTCGGGCAGGGCGATGCCGTTGCGGACGACGACGGACGCCAGCTCCTGGAGGGCGGCGTAGGGCAGGAAGACCCGGGCCACCCGGTGCTCGCGCAGATGGCCGGCCAGTCGGTGCAGGTCGGCGCGCATCTCCTCGTCGGCGAGGACCAGGGTGCCGCCGGCGCAGAGGGTTCCGAAGATCTCCATGAACGACACGTCGAAGGAGAGCGACATGTACTGGAGGGTGCGGGCGTCGTTGTCCGGCTCGGACAGGTCCATCTGCCGGTACACCAGGTTGTTGATGGTGAAGTCGTCGATGACGACACCCTTGGGCCGTCCCGTGGACCCCGAGGTGTAGACGACGTACATCTCGTCCTCGGGGGTGCGGCGCACCGGCAGGTTTCCCTCGTCCTGCCCCCGCACCCGGTGCTCCTCGGCGTCGAGGTCGAACACCTCGGTGCCCTCCGGGCCCGGCGTCTCCGGGCGGCCCCGGGTGAGCAGGAGCCCGGGACGGGAGTCGGCCAGCATCAGCGCGATGCGGTCCCGCGGGTACGCCGGGTCCAGGGGGACGTAGGAGGCGCCCGCCTTCAGCACCGCCAGCAGGGCGACGACCGCGTCCGGGCCGCGCTCCAGCCGGATCGCGACCCGCGCCCCCGGGCGGACCCCGCGCTCGCGCAGAGCCCGGGCCAGCCGGTTGGCCGCGGAGTTCAGCTGCCGGTACGTGAGGACGCCGCCGTCCACCGCCTCGACCGCCGCGGTGTCCGGAGCCAGCCCGGCCCACTCCTCGAACATCTCGGGCACCGATCGCCGCGCGGGCCGCTCGTCCACGGGCCCGTGCCAGGCGGCCTCCAGCTCCCGCAGCTCCGCCGCGGGCACCCAGCTCAGCTCGCCGACGGGGCTGCCGGGCCGGTCCAGCAGGTCCGCCAGCAGGGTGCGGAACCGCCGGGCGACGCGTTCGACCGTCCCGGGCCGGAACAGGGCCCGGTCGTACTCGAAGGTCAGGCCCAGTTCCTCCCCGCCCTCCTCGACGATCAGCGCGAGATCGTACTTGGGGGCGCCGCTGACGTGCTGCCACTCGTCGGTGCCCAGGCCGAGGTGGCGCAGGACGCGACGCTCCTTCGGCATCAGGGTCACCATCGTCTGGAACAGGGGTGAGCGCCCGCCGTCCCGGCCCGCGCCGAGGGCCTTGACGACCTCCTCGAAGGCCACGTCCTTGTGGCGCATCGCGGTGAGGACCTCCTGCCGGGTGCGCGCCAGCAGATCCCGCGCGGTGTCCCGCGGCGAGATCCGGTGCCGCAGCACGACGGTGTTGACCAGGTGGCCGATGACCTCCTGGTCGGCTGCCCTGTCGCGCAGCGACACCGGCAGGCCGACCGTGAGGTCCTCCTGGCCGGTGTGCCGGTGCAGCAGCACCGCGTAGGCGGTGAGCAGGACCATCAGCGGGGTCACGCCCTCGGCAGCCGCCCGCTCCCGCAGCCGGGCGGCCTCGGCCGCCGGGAGGACCGTCCGCACGCCGTCCGCCCGTCCGGCGCCCCGCCCGCGCGGGTGGTCCAGGGGGAGGTCGAGCAGCGGCGGGGCGTCGGCGAGGTGTTCCCTCCAGTGGTCCAGGGACGCCCGGGCGGCCGTGCGCCCCCGGGCCGCGACGACATCCCTGAACTGCGTGGGGGCCGGGACGCGCGGCAGCTCCCCGCCGGCCGCCAGCCGCCGGTAGGCGGTCAGCCACTCCGTCAGCAGCACGGACCAGGAGAAGCCGTCGAACACGGCGTGGTGCACGTTGACCAGGAGGACCGTGCCGTCCTCTCCGGCGTCCAGGCACAGCACGCGCAGCAGCGGGCCCGTGCGCAGGTCGAGACGGGCGACGGCGAAGTCGGCGGCCAGCCGCCGCACCTCCTCCTCGCCGGAGGCGGCGGCCGTCTCGAAACCGAACCGGGGATCGGCCGACACCCGCTGCACCAGCCGGCCGCCGGCGTCCATGGCGAAGGTGGTCCGCAGACTCTCGTGCCGGGCCACGACGTGCCGCAGCGCGTGCCGCAGCGCCTCGGGGTCGAGCGGTTCGGGGAAGCGCAGCAGGACGGGGGAGTTGTACGCCGCCGGGTCGCCGAACTCCCCGGCGTACCAGATGCCCGCCTGGGCGGCGGTCGCCTCCCAGGCGAACTCCCCGGTGCCGGAGGGTCCGCGGCCCGGCCCCGGCTCCGGTGCCGGGCCACGGGAACCCTTCCGGCGCCGGGCGCGCAGCCGCTCGGACAGGGCGCGCGGTGTGCCGCACTCGGCGACGTCCGCCGCGCTGACCTCCAGGCCCAGCAGGCCGCGCAGGTCGGCGGCGTAGGCGTCGCCGACCGTCGCGGTGAACGGGTCGTCGGCCGTCGCCGCGGGCCGGCCGGCGGTGTGCCGCCATCGGTCGAGCACCACGGTGAGCAGGGGGTCAGTCATGTGCGGCCACCTCCGTGCGGCGTTCGCGTATCGACCGGATGTGGTCGGCCAGCGCCTTGGCGTTGTCGTGCTGGAAGATGTCCTCGGCCCGCACGTCGACCCCCATGACGTCCTGGAGGTTCGCGGCGAGCCGGATGAGCTGGAGGGAGTTGGCGCCGGACAGGACGAAGGAGTCGCCGGTGCCGATCCGCTCCCGTCCGGTCACGCCGGCGAGCAGGCCGACGATGACGGAGGCGACCGGGTCCTCCGCCTCGCCGCGCGCCTGCCCGGCCTCCGGCTCCACCAGGACGGCACGGGGCTCCTGGAGGGCCATGCGGTCCAGCTTCCCGTTGTGGTTCAGCGGCAGCTCGGCCAGGTGGTGGACGCGGGCGGGCAGCATGTAGTCGGGCAGCCGTCCGCGCAGCTCGGACAGCAGGGTCTCGGTGCCGGGCGGCTCGCCCGTCGCGGTGGTGCAGAACAGGACCAGCTCCTTCAGGTGGTCCGCCGCGTCCACCGCGCGGACCACCGCGCGCTCCACCAGCCCCGTCTGCTCGGCGGCGAGTTCAACCTCGCGGAGCTCCACCCGGAAGCCCCGGATCTTGACCATCTGATCGGCCCGGCCCGCCAGGACGACCTCGCCCTCCGGTGTCGTACGGGCCATGTCACCGGTGCGCAGCAGCCGCGTCCCGTCGTGCACGGGGAACTTCTCGGCGGTCAGTTCCGGCTGGTCCAGGTAGCCCTGGGCCAGACCGGCGCCGCTGATGCACATCTCGCCCACCTCACCGGGCTCGCACGGGGTGAGGTCCTCGCGCAGGACGTGCAGCCCCACGCCCGGCAGCGGCCGTCCCACCGGGAACACCTGGCTGCGCAGGTCGTCCTCGGTCAGGGCGTGGACCGCGGTCAGGGCCGAGTTCTCGGTGCAGCCGTAGGCGTTGCAGACGGTCCCGCCGACGGCCCGCAGGGCGCGGGCCAGGTGGGGCGGCGAGGGGAAGTCGCCGCTGACGATGACCGTCCGCACCCCGCGCAGCGCCTCGGGGTGGCCGTCGACCAGGAGGTTGAACAGGCCGCACGGCAGGTTGAGGAAGGTGACCCGGCGCTCGGTTATGGTCCGGGCCAGGTCGGGCAGCGAGGGAAGCTGCGGGGGCGGGACGACCACCCGGGCCCCGTGCGTCAGGCTCAGCCAGATCTCGGTGGTGGAGGCGGCGAAGGAGTACGGGGCGAGCTGGAGGAAGCAGTCGTCGGAGCGGACCTCCACCTCCCCGTTGTACCGGGCCACGCGGGCGATGCCCCGGTGGGCGATGAGCACGCCCTTGGGGCGGCCGGTGGACCCGGAGGTGAACAGGATGAACGCGGTGCTCTCCGGGTCCACCGGTTCCGGCAGGTCGCCGTCCTCCAGAGAGGCGCTGTCGGCGATGAGCTCGTGGACATCGCGCTCGACGGTGACGGACCCCAGCCCCGCCGGCACGTCCCGCAGCGTCAGCGGCAGCGCGGCCTCCTGTGCGATCGCGCGCCGTACGGAGACCGGGTGGGCGGGGTTCAGCGGCACGACCACGGCCCCGGCCTTCAGGACGGCCAGGATGACGGTGTACAGCTCCAGGGAGCGGGACATGTGGACGCCCACCCGGCTGCCCGCCCCCACGCCCTCCCGCCGCAGACGGCGGGCGAGGCGGTTGGCCGACGCGTTCAGCTCGCGGTAGGTGAGCGAGGACGTGCCGTCCTCCAGCGCGGTCCGGTCGGCCGCGGCGGCGGCCGCGGCCTCGAAGGCGGCGGGGAGAGCCGGTACGTCCTTCAGCTCTTGGATGGCGTGCACATTTCCTCCAGCAGCGACGACGGGCCGCGGCGGGGGTGGCCGCGGTGGGGGAATCGGGAGGGACGGGAGGGAGAGGATGACGGGACGGGGCGGCGGCGATCGCGGGTACCGGGCGGTCACCCCGTCACCGGCCGCTCGGCACCGTGTCCGCCGGAACCAGCCCGGCGGTGTCGGCGGCCAGGTCGCGCATCGAGACCCGGCCACCGCGGGTGACCAGGTCCACGAGGAACCGTTCCGGGGGCGCGTCGCCCGCTTCGGCGAGGCCGGCGAACCAGGCCGCGCTCGCCCGCCCGATCCGTTGCGCGTGCTCCACGGCCGGTCGGCGGGCCGCCTCGTAGGCCGCCAGCGCGGCCGGGAGCGACGGCTGGGAGCGCAGGGCGGCGACGAGCGCGTGGGCGTCGTCGAGGGCCAGCCGGGTGCCGGATCCGATCGAGTAGTGCGCGGTGTGCGCCGCGTCGCCGAGCAGCACCACGTTCCCGCTGGACCAGGTGGAGTTGCGCACCTGTGGGAAGCGGCTCCACCGCGACCGGTTCTCCAGCAGCCGCGCTCCCGCCAGCGGACCGGCGAAGAGCCGGGCCAGCTCGTCGGTGCCGGGGCGGTGCGCGGCCTCCACCAGGAAGGTGCTGCGGCCCGGCTCGTACGGATAGGCGTGTGCGGTCACCGGGCCCCGGGGGGTGTCGGCGACGATGAAGGCGAGCCCGTCGAAGGCCCGTTCGGCGCCCAGCCAGACGTAGTCCGGCGCGATCCGCTCCGTCGTGGTGCCGAACCGCCCGGCCAGGGCGTCCCGGGTGGCCGAGCGCGCCCCGTCGGCCGCCACCACCAGGTCGTACCGGGCGGCGAGCGCCGCTGCGCCGGGGGCCGGGGCGCCCTGGCGCAGCCGCACCCCCAGCTCAGCGCACCGCTGCCGCAGCGGCCGCAGCAGGGCCCGGCGGCTCATCGCGCCCAGCCAGGGGGCCCGGGTGGTGAGCGACCTGCCGTGGCGGTGCACGGTGATCTCGTCCCATCCGGCCAGGTGCGGCGCCAGCGCGCCGGCCAGCCGCGGGTCGGCGCGGTGGATCGTGTCCAGAGCGGCGGGCGGCAGTATGACGCCGAATCCGTAGGTGTCCTCCACGCGGTGGCGCTCCCACACGGTGACCTCGTCCGGCGGGTCGGCCAGCCGGGCGAACGCGGCGAAAGCCAGCCCCGCCGGGCCGCCGCCGACGACAGCGATCCTCACCCTCACTCCTCCTCGGTCGTTCGGTTCCGCCCCGGGCCCGGTGGCGGGCGGCGGGGCGGTGGGTCACCGGCGGGTCACCAGCGCTCGGCGCGGAGCAGTTCGCCGATGCGGTCGACGACCGCGGCGGGCGAGGGCATGGCCGCCATCTCCTCGGCGACCTCCTGCGCCGCCCGCCGGGGCGCGGGGTCGCGCAGCACCTCGTTCAGCGCGCCGGCGACCGCCTCCGGTCCGGAGGCGTCGATGTCCAGGGTGGGGCCGGCGCCCCGGGCGGCCACGGTCCGGGCGTTGCTGACGTTGACCGTGCCCGGCATCGGGAGCGAGACCTGCGGCACACCGGCGGCGAAGGAGCTGAGCACGGTTCCGGAGCCGCCGTGGTGCACGATCGCGTCGCAGTGGTCGAGCAGCGCCCGCAGCGGCAGCCACCGCTCGGGCCGCACGTGCGGCGGCAGGGTCGCGGGCAGCTCCGGCAGGTCGGCGTCCGCGGTGAGCAGCACCAGCTCCGCGCCCAGTTCCTCGGTGGCCAGCACGATGTCGCGGTACAGCGCGCCCTCGCGGGTCATGGCCGCCGAGGAGCCGCAGGTGGCCACGGTGCGCGGCACGTCGCTCCGCCGCATGGCCCAGTGCGGCAGGGTGCCGCCGTTGTTGAAGCAGCCGTACCGCATCGCCAGCCGGTGCGCGGGCCGGCCGATGTCGGTGGGCACGTCGGTGAAGTTGGCCAGCGAGGGGGGCAGGACGTCGATCTCGATCTCCGCCTCCGTCACCTTCTCCACACCGGCTTCCGCGGCGTGCGGCGCCAGGTACTCCAGGGCTGGGCCGAAGGTCGGCAGGGGCGTCCCGTAGCCGTGCAGCACCGCCGGGACGCCCGCGGCCCGGGCGGCGACCAGCGCGGCGGAGTGGATGCCGGGGTAGACCACGGCGTCGGCCCCCCAGGCGCGGGCGATGTCCACCAGGTCGTCCAGCATCCGCAGGCCCACCTCGCCGAACGCGCGGCCGTGCACGGCCAGCGACGTGGCGTCGTCCGGGGCGGATCCGGCCTCGGCGCGCTCCAGCATGCGCAGCAGGTCGTCGTAGGGCTGCCGGGCCCGCCGGGCCGCACCGGCCTCGGCGGTGACCAGCCCCGCCGCCACCGCCGTGCGCTCCGCGGGGCCGCAGGTGGCCACCAGCACCTCGTGGCCCGCCGCCTGGGCGGCGTGCGCCAGGGGGACCAGCGGCATCAGGTGGGAGGAGACGGGCATCGAGGTGAACAGGTAACGCATGGTCAACTCCTTGCGGCTCCGGCGCGCGGGGCGGTCAGGGACGGCAGTCCGGCGGGGTCGGCGACGAGGCCGGGCGGCAGGGCGTCCGGGACCTGCCGCCCGTCCGCCGTGCGGTCGGCGAGCTCGATCAGATAGGTGCCGTAGTCGGTGTTCGCGTGCTCCCGGCCCAGCCGCCGGAGCTGCTCGGCCCCGATGAAGCCCATGCGGTAGGCGATCTCCTCGACGCAGGCGATGCGCACGCTCTGGCGCTGCTCCAGGATCTGGACGTACTGGCCGGCCTCCAGCAGGGCGTCGTGGGTGCCGGTGTCCAGCCAGACGAAGCCCCTGCCCAGCCGGACCAGTTCGGCCTTGCCGCGCTCCAGGTACGCCTGGTTGATGTCGGTGACCTCCAGTTCGCCCCGCGCGGAGGGGGCCAGGCCCCGGGCGATCCCGACCACGTCGTTGTCGTACATGTACAGGCCGGTGACGGCGAGTTCGGAGCGCGGCCGCTCAGGTTTCTCCTCGATGCCCAGCAGCCGCCCGTCGTCGTCCACCTCGGCGACGCCGTACCGCTGCGGGTCCCGCACCGGGTAACCGAAGATGGTGCAGCCGTCGAGCCGCCGCGCCCGGTCGCGCAGCAGCGCGGAGAAGCCGGGTCCGTGGAAGAGGTTGTCGCCCAGGACGAGCGAGACCGAGTCGTCGCCGATGTGGTCGGCGCCGATCAGGAAGGCCTCCGCGATGCCGCCGGGATGCTCCTGCTCGGCGTAGTCGAAGCGCAGGCCGAGGTGACCGCCGTCGCCCAGCAGTGCGCGGAACAGGGGCAGGTGGTGGGGCGAGGAGATGACGAGGATGTCCCGTATCCCGGCCAGCATGAGGACCGAGAGCGGGTAGTAGACCATGGGCTTGTTGTAGACCGGGAGCAGTTGTTTGGAGAGCACGCCGGTCAGGGGTTTGAGCCGGCTGCCCGACCCGCCGGCCATGATGATGCCCTTCACGTGTCAGTCCTCCTTCGTCTGGGGGCTCTGTCGCAGATCCCCGCCGTGCGGCCGGTACTCCGGCAGCAGGCCGCGGTCGAGCGCCTCGGCCAGCGTGGGCGCGGTGCGGTCCCGGTCGGACATGACCGGCTCCGGTCGGCGGGGCACGGGCAGTCCGAGCGCGGGGTCGAGCACCGACACGGCCAGTTCGTCCTCCGGCCGGTACGGGGTGGAGAGCAGGTAGACCAGCACGGTCCCCTCCGCCAGGGAGACGAAGGCATGGCCGACGCCCGGGGGGCAGTACACGGCGCGCGGCCGGGCCGGGCCGAGCCGGACCGAGTCCCAGCGGCCGAAGGTCGGCGATCCGGCCCGTACGTCCACCACCAGATCCAGCGCCTCTCCCGCCGCGCACAGGACGATCTTCGCCGTGCCCGGTTCGGAGCGGGCGTAGTGCACGCCGCGCACCACGCCCGTCCGGTTGACGCTCAGCCCGCTGCGCACGGCCCGGAACGGCGGGCCGTCCAGGACGGCCGCGTAGTCCGCCTCCTGGTACACCGGGCAGAACAGCCCCCGCCGGTCGGGGAAGACCGGCGGGGTGATCTCCAGGGCGCCCGCGACGGCGAGTTCCCGTGCTTCCATGCGGCAACCTCCCTGCGTCGTGTCCGGGCGGCGCCCGCGGACGGGAGGACGGGCTCCGCCCGGCTCACCGCCCGGGGCCCAGCCCCAGGTGGCCCAGTACCGTGCGGCCCAGCACCGTCGCGGGGTCGCCGAGGTCCAGCGGCAGGTCGAAGTGGTCGCGGTCCTCCACCACCAGGTCCTCCACCGCCGGGCCCCCCGCGGTCCGGCCCCGTCCGCGCAGTGCGGCGGAGAACCGCTCCTGCTGCCGGGCGTACTCGTCGGTCTCGTACCGGCCCCGGGCCAGCAGTACCCGCTCGGTGCGCGGCGGCGACCGGAACAGCGGGCTCTGCTTCCGGGCCGCCGCCGGGCTCAGCCCCAGCGCGTCGTTGACGTAGCTGCCGACCACCGGGCGCAGGTCGTACAGGCCGCTCAGCAGGACCAGCCCGGTCAGCGGGACACCGTCCGGCCCGCCGGCCGCCATGGCCACCAGGTGGGCCCCGGCCGAACTCCCCGCCGCGTACACCGCGTCGCCGCGGCCGCCCAGCGCCGCGGCGTTCTCCCGCACCCAGGCCAGGCCCCGCCGTACCGACGCGCTCATCTCCCGCAGCCGCCTGCGGGGCGCCAGGCCGTAGCCGAGGGCGATGTACCCGGCGCCGGCCGCCAGCAGCGCGGGCGCGGCGAAGCAGGCCTCCTCCTTGCCGGACTCCTGCCAGTGCCCGCCGTGCACGAAGACCAGCAGCGGCGCGCCGGGGCGGCGCGGCGGGAAGTGGTGCAGCCGCTCGGCGGGGTCCGGGCCGTAGGCGACATCGGCCCGGTGCCCCAGCGTGCGCAGCGCGGCCAGGCTGCGCGTGCGGTACTCCGCGAGCGTCCCCCGGGCGTCTCGGGCCCGGCTGCTGGGCGACAGTTCCCTGTCCAGCGCCTCGCGGCGGTGTCCTGCGGTGTCCGGCCGGCTCATCGAGCCGGCCGGCGCCCGCTGACCACGCCGTGCGGGGTCCAGCCCGGCCCGGTGGTGCGGTGGACGTCGGTGAAGCCCGCCTCCCGCAGCCAGGTCTCGCACTCCTGCCAGCGGTAGATGGTGGAGTGCCGGAACGGGAGGGTGGTGAAGTAGACGTTGTCCAGCGCCGCGTACAGCGGACCCGCCCCGTCGTCGTCGCTGAACGCGTTGAACACCAGCACCCGCCCGCCGGGCTCCACGGCCTCGTACGCCTTCCGCAGCAGGGCGAGGTTCTGCTCGGGCGACCAGATCACGAACTGGTGAGCGAAGAGCACGCAGTCGTGCCCGCCGGGGTACGGGTCGGTGAAGATGTCGGCCGCGCAGGTGTCGATCCGCTCCTCCAGCCCGGCTTCGCGGACGTTGCGGTCGGCCACCTCCAGCGCCCCCGCCCGGTCCAGGACCGTGACGCGCAGGGACGGGTGCGCGCGGGCCAGGGCGATGGCGTTGACGGCGTCTCCGCCCCCCACGTCCAGGACACGGCGCGTGCCGGAGAAGTCGGTCCGCTCCACGAGCACCGGGTTGGACAGCCGGGACCAGGAGTGCATGCAGCGGTAGAAGAGCTCCTCCAGGCCGGGCACCCCCGACAGCCTCGTGTACAGGTCGCGGGTGGTGCCGGGGAAGTGGCGGATGCCCACGTTCTCACCGGTGCGCAGGGACTCGGCGTAGTCCGCCGCGGGCAGGTAGGAGACACGGTCCTGGAACTCGACGATGTCCCGCAGCACCGGCCACAGCCCCTCCCGGAAGGCGGCGGCGACGGGCGGCCCGTTGCGGTAGGCGCCGTCCTCGACCGCGGTCAGGCCCAGGGCCGTGGTGCCCAGCAGCAGGGTCTCGGCGGCCCGGCGGGCGAGCCCGAGGCCGTCGGCCACCTTGTCGGCCGGCAGCGGCCCGTCGGTGTCGAGCAGTTCGAACAGGCCGAGCCTGCACCCGGCGTTGAGCTGCTGGAACGCCGCGTGCCCGAACAGGACGGGAACGAGGCGTCCCAGCAGCTCGGAGGAGTTCGCGTCACCGGTCACGGGGCGGTCACCGCCCGGATGTGCACCGTCGGTTCGGGAACGGGGACGATGAAGCCACCCCCGGCCTCGAGGAAGGCCGACTCCTTGCGCATGATCTCCTCGGCGTAGTTCCAGGCGAGCAGCAGGTAGTAGTCCGGCGGCTGTCGCACGTCACCGGGGGCCAGGACGGGGATGTGGGTGCCGGGGGTGACCCTGCCCTGCTTCTGCGGGGTGGTGTCGGTGCAGAATTCCAGCTCGTCCCGGCCCAGACCGCAGATGTTCAGCAGTGTGGTGCCCTTCGCCGAGGCGCCGTAGCCGGCGACGCGGCGGCCGTCGGCGACCAGCTCCCGCACCAGCCGGGACAGGTCGTCGCAGGTCTTCCGCACGCGTGCCGCGAAGTCCTGGTACATGCCGTCGGAGAGGTAGCCGGCGCTCCGCTCGTGCTCGATCAGCTCCCGCACCCGGTCGTGGGTCTGCCGGGGCCCGTCCGCCAGGCCCGCCGACACCAGGACCGACCCCCCGTGCACCGCCAGCCGCTCCACGTCCACGGTGCGCAGCCCGTGACGGGCGAAGAGCGTGTCCAGAGTGCTGATCAGGAAGTACGACAGGTGCTCGTGATAGATGGTGTCGAACGCCAGCCGGTCCAGCAGGTCCACCGCGTAGGGCACCTCGATGGTGAACAGCCCGTCCTCGGCGAGCAGCGCGTGCACCCCGGCCAGCACGTCGGCCACGTCGTCGATGTGGGCGAAGACGTGGCGGCCCAGGATCAGCGACGCCCTTCCGTGCTCGGCGGCGACCGCCCGGGCGGTCGCGGAGTCGAAGTACTCGGACACGGTGGGCACGCCGCGGTCCTCGGCGATCTCGGCCAGGTTGCGGGCCGGGTCCACCCCCAGCACCCGCGCGCCCGCCTCGCGGAAGACCAGGAGCTGGTCGCCGGTGTTGCTGCCCAGTTCCACGACGAGGTCGCCCTCGGCCAGCCCGGCCCGCTTCCGGCACAGCCGCACCACCGTCCGCATGTGCCGCGCCATCGTCTCGGAGTCCGAGGTGACGTAGGAGTAGGTGCGGTAGAGGACCTGGGGGTCGACGACGGCGGTCAGACTCATCAGCCGGCACTCGCGGCAGGAGACGACCTCCAGCGGGTACGCCTCCTCGCGCGCGTACGAGTCGGCCACCTCGAGGAAGCCGTTGGCGAGCGGCACACTGCCGAAGGAGATCACCTTCTGCCACCGCTCGCCGCCGCAGACGCGGCACGCGGTGACGAACCGGACGGCTTCGTTGCTCATCGCGGGTCCTTTCGGTCGTTGGCGCGGGCCGCGCCGGTTCGGAAGGAGAGGAGCGTGTCCACCACCTGCTCCGCCTGCGCGTCGCTGAGCCCGTCGTACAGCGGCAGCCGCACCAGCCGGTCGGCGATCCGCTCGGTGACGGGGCAGCCGCCGGGCGCGCTGCGGCCGTGGCGGGCGCCCGCGGGGGAGGTGTGCAGCGGCTGGAAGTGGAAGGTGGCCTGCACGCCGCGCTCGGAGAGGTGGCGCAGGAGCGCCGCCCGGTCCGCCTCGGAGGGCATCACCAGGTGGTAGAGGTGGGCCGAGTGCGTACGGCCCTCGGGCACGGTGGGCAGCGCGACCCCCTGGTCCGACGCCCAGTCGGCGAGTCCGCCGTGATAGGCGTCCCACACCGCGTGGCGCCGCTTCTGGACGGTGTCGAACTCCTCCAGCTGCGCCGCCAGCAGGGCCGCCAGCACCTCGGGGAGGATGTAGCTGGAACCCAGGTCCACCCAGCGGTACTTGTCGACCTGGCCCAGGAAGTACTGGTGCCGGTTGGTCCCGCGGTCGCGGATGACCGTCGCCCGGTCGACCAGGGCGTCGTCGTTGACCAGCAGCGCACCGCCCTTGCCGCAGTGCACGTTCTTGGTCGCGTGGAAGCTCTGCGCCGCCAGGAGGCCCAGGCCGCCCAGCGGCCTGCCGTGGTAGGACGCGCCCAGCCCGTGCGCGTTGTCCTCGATGACGGGGATGCCGTGCGCGTCGGCGATGCGGAGGATCTCGCGCATCTCGCAGGCCACCCCCGCGTAGTGCACGGCCACGATGGCGCGGGTGCGCTCGGTGATGGCCGACTCCAGCGAGGACTCGTCCATGTTGAGGGTGTCCGGGCGGCAGTCGACGAAGACCGGCACGGCGCCGCGCAGCGCGAAGGCGCTGGCCGTCGGGGCGAAGGTGAACGACGGCATCACCACCTCGTCGCCCGGGGCCAGGTCCATCAGCAGGGCGGCGATCTCCAGGGCGTGGGTGCACGAGGGCGTCAGCAGCACGTGCCGCGAGCCGGTGATACGGGACAGCAGTTCGGTGGCGCGGGCGCTGAACGGGCCGTTGCCGTCCAGGTCGCCGGAGTCGAGTACCTGGCGAAGGTAGGCGTACTGCCGGTCGGCGGTGTGCGGCACGTGGAAGGGCACCGTCCGCGCGGCGGCGGGAGCGACACTCATCGGGGCAGCTCCAGGAGGGTGAAGTCGATGTGGACACGTGCCTCGTCGTCGGCGTGCGCCGCGTACACCGGGGAGGCGCCCAGCTCCGCCGCGGGGACGGAGAAGGACTCCTGCCGGTGGACGCGGACGCCGAAGCCGGCCTCCCCGGCCACCTCCCGGAGCCGTTCGGCACTGCCCATCGCGAAGCTGAAGCCGAGGAAGAGCCGGCCGCCGGGAGCGAGCCGCTCGGCGGCCTCGGTGAGGAACCGCCGGTGCATCGTGTAGCCGGGGTCGAAGAAGTGGTAGGCGAGGTCCGACTCGTGGGTCCGCTCGGGCGGGGTCTCGATGAACGGCGAGTTCCAGAAGATCAGGTCGAAGGTCTCGCCGGGCTCCAGCGCGTCGAAAAGGTCGCTGGTGAGTGCCCTGACCCGGTCGGCCACCCCGTGCCGCCGGGCGTTCAGCTCGGTGGTGCGCACCGCCGCGGGGTTGATGTCCAGCGCGGTCACCCGCGGCACTCCCGAGAGCGCCGCGACCACCGAGGCGACACCGCAGCCGCTGCCCATCTCCAGCATGTGGCCGACGCCGTCGCGCGGCAGCCAGGACGCGAAGAGGCCCGTGGCGTGGTTGTACTCGCCGCCCAGCACTCCGCCGAGCTGGTGCCACCGCATGTCCAGGAGCGTGAACTCCCGCTCGCGGTCCTGTTCCGCCACGGCGTGCGCGTAGGCTTCCTGTCCCATGGTGAGGCCGAGTTCGTTCATGGCTGGTCCCTCCGGTCGGGGGCGCGGACGGTCACAGGACCGAACGCATGGTCCACAGCTCGGGGAAGAAGCGGTGCTCGTTGACCTTCCGGAGCCAGGCGGCGCCGTCGCTGCCGCCGCTGCCCCGCTTGCCGCCGAGCATCCGCTCCACCACCAGCAGGTGGGCGGCCCGCCAGTGCGAGAACTGGTAGGCCACCTCCAGGAGCTGCTCGGCGAGGTCGTAGGCGGCCCGGTGCCCGTTCGGGTCGCGGTAGACGGTCAGCCAGACCTTCTCCACGCCTTCGTCGGGTTCGTACCGGGAGGCCGGCTCCCGGGTCGTCAGGTGCTCCGGCACGGGGAGGCCGGCCCGTGCCAGGAAGCGGAGCACCTCGTCGTAGAGGCTCGGGCGGTCGAGCTCGGCGCGCAGCCGGGGGAAGGCGTCGAGGTCGGCCGGCCGGACCACGGCGGTGTCGCGGTTGCCGAGGGTGAACTCCAGCAGCCGGTACATGAAGGACTGCGTGCCCGACGCCTGGCCCAGCGTGTCGCGGAAGACCAGAAACTCGTCCACCGGCATGGCGTTCATGCTCTCCCAGCAGCCGATCAGCACCCGCTGGTTGCGCACCGCGCGCGACAGCGCCCGGCAGGCAGCCTCGGGACGGTCCTCGCGCAGCCGGGCACGGGCCTGGTCCACCTCCAGGTGCACCATGCGGAAGAGTAGTTCCTTGACCTGGCTGATGAGGATGAACGACATCTCGAACGGCGACTCGGTGCGCGGCTCCTGCAGGGAGTGGAGCGCGTCCATGCGGGCGTAGTCGACGTACTCGTTGTACTCACCGGTCCCGTTCACCCGGCCACCTCCCCGGCGCGGGGCACCTCGCGCAGGACCTCCCGCAGGGCCGCCACCGTGTCGAAGACGTCGGTGTAGGACACGTACAGGCCGTTGAGGCACAACCGGAGCAGGTCGGGCGGGCGCGAGTCGGTGACCACGCCCCGCTCCATCAGCGCGGCCGACACCGCGGGCGCCTGGGAGTGGCGCAGGGTGATGTGGTTGCCCCGCCGGTCGTGGGCGGAGGGCGTCACCACCTCGACCCCCCGGCCGGGTCCCGGGGCGCCGGACGCCCCGGGGAGATCCGCCACGAGGCGGGCCAGGTAGTCGCCCAGCCGCAGGCTCTTGCGCCGCACCGCGGCCACCCCGGCGGCCTCCAGCGGCTCCAGCGCCGCCTCCAGCGCCAGGAGCGACAGGATGTGCGGCGTACCGGTGCGGGCGCGGTCGATGCCGGGGGCGGGGACGAACTCGTCCGCCATGCCGAACGGCCGGGCGTGCCCGTGCCAGCCGGTGAGCGGCAGATCCAGCGCGTCGTGGTGGCGGGCGGCGGAGTAGAGGAACGCGGGGGCGCCCGGACCGCCGGAGAGGTACTTGTAGCCGCAGCCCACCGCCAGGTCCACCCCGGCGGCTTCCACGTCCAGGGGCACCGCGCCCGTCGCGTGGCTGAGGTCCCACACCGCGACGCCGCCCGCCGCGTGGACGTCCGCCGTCGTCCGGGGGACGTCCCACAGCTCGCCGGTGCGGAAGTCGACCGTGCCGCACAGTACGGCGCCGACCTCCCCCCGGTGCCGCCGGAGCACCCCGCCCAGCTCGCCCATCGGCGTCTCGACCAGCCGCAGGCCCAGCATGCGGGCCACCGAGGCCGCCAGGTAGCGGTCCGTGGGGAAGTTGGCCGCGTCGGAGACGAGCACCGGGCGGTCCGGGCGCAGCCGGGCGGCCGCGGTCACCGCGTTGAACAACTGCACCGAGGTGGACTCGCCCACGACGGTCCGGCCGGCCCCGGCGCCGATCAGCCGCCCGATCCGGTCGCCGACCCGCACGGGGGCGTCCCACCAGCCGTCCTCGCTCCAGCCGCGGATCAGGTGCTCGCCCCACTGGTGCCGCACCACCCGGTCCAGGGCGTCCGGCACGGCGCGGGGGAGGGGGCCCAGGGAGTTTCCGTTCAGCTGGATCACACCGTCGGGCAGTGCGAATTCCTTGCGGAATACGGACAGCGGGTCCTCGGAGTCCTGTTTCTCGGCCCACTCACGAGTGGATTCCACTTGTAGTGCTCCCTCGATCTTCCGTAGCGGGTGCTGCCGGCGGCAGCCGGTGGACACAGTCGACGCGCACTGTAGGAATTTCTATCTTCGCTCCTCCTGAAAGGTCAACGACCCGTCCTTCAGCGGAACTTCAGAAGAGCTCAAAGCGAGTTCAAGAGGTCTTCCAGAGTCATTCAGGGAACGTCCCCGGAAGAACTCGTCGATGCTTTCCCGCAATAGCATCCGAGGGCGCGCGGGAATGTACGCGCCCTCGGAGCCCGGAAACGAGAGGAAGGCACGGTGATGAAGACGGGGTACGACGGAACACGCCCGGCGCGGGCGCGGGAGGCGGACACCCCGTGCGCGGGGCCGCGG
>NZ_JBXUOY010000032.1:0-30299 GCF_057196705.1 Streptomyces sp. ATLC9
GGGCAGGCCGCCGTCGCCGCCGCCGCCCGGACGTCAGCCCCCGGCGGCCCGGTCCCCGGCGGCCTGACCGGCGGCCCGGCGGGTCAGCCGGACCGTGTCCCGGTACCACAGCCCGCTGTCCTTGACGGTCCGGCGCTGGGTGGCGTAGTCGACGTGGACCAGACCGAACCGCTTGGCGTACCCGTAGGCCCACTCGAAGTTGTCCATCAGCGACCAGGCGAAGTAGCCGCGCACGTCCGCCCCGGCGCCGCGGGCCGCCGCCACCGCGCGAATGTGGTCGGCGAGATAGGCGGTGCGGTCGGCGTCGTGCACCGCGCCGCCGGCCGCCGGCTCGTCGTCGAAGGCCGCGCCGTTCTCGGTGATCACCGTCGGCAGCCCGTAGTCCTTCTGCAGCCGCACCAGCAGCTCCGTCAGGCGCTCGGGGACGATCTCCCAGTCCATCGCCGTGCGCGGCCTGCCCTGCGGGACGACCCGGGTCACCGGCAGCCCGTCCTCGCCGGTCGCGGAGCCGTCCTCGGCGGTGCCGGAGAAGACGTGACCGGAGTAGAAGTTGACGCCGAGCACGTCCAGCGGCGTGGAGATCACCTCCAGATCGCCCTCCTCCACGGGCAGGGTCACACCCCTGGCGGACAGGTCCTCCACCACGTCGTGCGGGTAGCGCCCGTGCACCAGCGGATCCAGGTAGAGGCGGGTGCCCATCCCGTCTGCCCGGCGCGCGGCGGCCCGGTCGGCCTCGCCGTCGGTCGCCGGGGTGGCGGTGCCCAGGTTGAGGGTGATGCCCAGCTCCTCGGGCGCGTTCCCGGCGGCGCGCAACCGCTGTGCGGCCAGCCCGTGGCCGAGCAGCAGGTGGTGCACGGCCCGCATGGAGTCGCCGAAGTCGCGGCGGCCGGGCGCGTGCACTCCCTGGTCGTATCCGAGCACCGCCGAGCACCACGGTTCGTTCAGCGTCGTCCAGTGCCGGACGCGGTCGCCGAGGGCCTCGTGGGCGATCTCGGCGTAGTCGGCGAACCGGTGGGCGGTGTCGCGCTCCGGCCAGCCGCCGGCGTCCTCCAGCTCCTGCGGCAGGTCCCAGTGGTAGAGGGTCACCCACGGGGTGACGCCGTGCTCCAGCAGCTCGTCCACCAGCCGGTCGTAGAAGGCGATGCCGCGCCGGTTGCCCTTGCCGCGCCCGCCCGGCTGGACGCGCGGCCACGCCAGCGAGAACCGGTAGGTGTCCACGCCCAGGGAGGCGATCAGCTCCACGTCCCGCGGCATCCGGTGGTAGTGGTCGCAGGCGGTGTCGCCGTTCTCGCCGCCGGCCACGGCACCGGGCACACGGCAGAAGGTGTCCCAGATCGAGGGGGTGCGGCCGTCCTCGTCGACCGCGCCCTCGATCTGGTACGAGGAGGTGGCCACTCCCCAGCGGAAGTCCGCCGGCAGTCCGGCGACCGGCTCGGGGGCGGGGGCGGTCAGGGGGGATACGGGGGTGGTGGAGGTCATGATTCTCCAGGTCGGCGGTCGTCGTTCAGCCAGCAGGCGACGCTGCGGCCGGTGTCTGTGTCTGTGTCTGTGTCTGTGTCCGTGCCTGTGCCGGTGTCCGGCACGGGCATGAGGCGGGGCGTGCGCAGGCCGCAGGGCTCGAACGCCTTCGGGCAGCGGGGGTGGAAGGCGCAGCCGGACGGCATGGCCCGCAGGTCCGGCGGGGAGCCGGGTATGCCGGTCAGCTCGCGGCGCGGGCCGTGCAGCGCGGGGAAGGAGTGCAGCAGCCCGTGGCTGTACGGGTGGCGGGGGTCGCGGTAGATGTCGGCGGCCCCGGCCTGCTCCACGACCCGGCCGCCGTACATGATGGCGATCCGGTCGGAGAACTCGATCAGCAGCGAGATGTCGTGGGTGATGAAGACGACCGAGAAGTCCAGCTCCTCGCGCAGCCGCACCAGCTGCCGCAGGATCTGGCGCTGCATCACCACGTCCAGCGCGGTGGTCGGTTCGTCCATGACGACGATCTCCGGCTCCAGGGCCAGCGCCATCGCGATCATCACCCGCTGCCGCATCCCGCCCGAGAGCTGGTGCGGGTAGGCGCCCAGCCGGTCGGCGGAGATGCCCACCAGCGACAGCAGCTCCCGCGCCCGCCCGGCGCGCTCGGCCCGGGACATCCGCGGCCGGTGGGCCCTCAGCACGTCGGTGAGCTGGGTGCGGACGGTGTGGACGGGGTTGAGGGAGTTCATCGCCCCCTGGAAGACGATGGAGACCTCCTGCCAGCGGAACGCCCGCAGCTCCTGCGGGGTCATGGCCAGCACGTCCACCGGCTCCCCCTCGCGCGGGTGGTAGCGCACGTCCCCGCCGGTGATCACCCCGGGCGGGGAGAGCAGCCGGGTGACGGCGTAGGCCAGGGTGGACTTGCCCGAGCCGGACTCGCCGGCCAGGCCCAGCACCTCGCCGCGGCGCAGCGTCAGGTCCACGTCGTGCAGGGCCCGCACCGCGCCGTCCCCGACGCCGTAGTCGACGGACAGACCGCCGATCTCCAGCACGGGCGGCCGCGTCGCGGTGTGCGGCGGGGCGCTCGCTGGGGAGGTGGCCGATGTGCTCATACGGTGCTCTCCTCGGTCTCGCGTGCCCCGCCCGCTTCCCTCGCGGTCTTCGCCCCGCCGCGCGGGGCGCGGGCGACGGGGGTGAAGCCGACCCGCATCCGGGCCCCGCCGCGGACGCGGACGGTGGTGCGCAGCCTGGGGTTGACGAACTCGTCGATGCCGAAGTTGATCAGCGTCAGCGCCGTGCCCAGCAGCGCGATGCACAGTCCGGCGGGCACGAACCACCACCACGCGCCCTGGCCGAGGGCCTGGTTGCTCTGCGCCCAGAACAGGATGGTCCCCCAGTTCCAGTGGGAGATGTCGGCCACGCCGATGAAGGCCAGGGTGATCTCCGACAGCACCGCGAAGACCACCGTCCCGACGAATCCGGAGGCGATGACGGCGGTCAGGTTCGGCAGGATCTCGAAGACGATGATCCGCCAGGTGGACTCACCCGTGGCCCGCGCGGCCTGGACGTAGTCCCGCGCGCGCAGCGACATGGTCTGCGCGCGCAGCACCCGCGCCCCCCAGGCCCACGCGGTGAGGCTGATGACCACCGCGATGATCATGTCGCCGGAGTCCGGCAGGAAGCCGGCGACGATGATGATCAGCGGCAGTCCGGGCAGGACGAGGAAGATGTTGGTGAGCGCGGAGAGCACCTCGTCGCCGACGCCGGACAGGAAGCCGGAGCTCACCCCGACCACCACCGACAGCAGCGTCGCGAAGAAACCCGCGACGAAGCCCACCACGAGCACCCCGCGGGTGCCCACCAGCACCTGGGAGAAGATGTCCTGCCCGGTCTGCGTGGTGCCGAACGGATGCTCCCAGGAGGGCGGCTGGAGCACGTCGTCGCTCATCGCGGACGGATCGTGGGGGGCCAGCCACTGTCCGGCGACGGCGAGCAGGACGAACAGGCCCAGGATCGCCAGCCCGGTCGCGGTCCTGCCGTTGCGCAGGAAGCGCAGCCGGTCGCGGCGGGCCGCGGGCGGAGCGGAGGCAGGGGTGGCGGCAGGGACGGCGGCGGTGTCGGCTGCGGCGCTTCCGGACGCCTGTACGGCCATGGGTCAGCCCTCCTTCCGGGTGCGCGGGTCGAGGATCATGTAGAGCAGGTCGGCCAGGAGGTTGGCGGCCAGCACGGCGAGGGTGATGATCAGGAAGACGCCCTGCATCAGCGGGTAGTCCTTGGCGCCGACGCCCTGGAAGAGGACGTAGCCGATGCCGGGATAGGAGAAGACCATCTCCACCAGCAGCGTGCCGCCGACGATGAAGCCCAGTGAGAGGGCGAAACCGGAGACGTTGGGCAGGATCGCGTTGCGGGCGGCGTAGGAGAACATCACCCGGCGCTCGGGCAGCCCCTTGGCCTGGGCGACCATCACGTAGTCCTCGGAGGAGACGGTCACCATCATGTTCCGCATCCCCAGCACCCAGCCGGCCATCGCGCTGAGCACGACCGTCACCCCCGGCAGCACCGCGTGGTACAGCGCGCTGGAGACGAACGCCCCGCTGAGGGAGGGCACCAGGGAGGTGTCGTAGCCGCCGGAGGCGGGAAAGAGCGGCCACTGCACGGCGAACACCGCGATGGCGATCAGCCCCAGCCAGAAGTACGGGATGGCCGAGATGAAGGTGGTCACCGGCAGCAGCCCGTCCAGCCACGAGCCGCGCTTCCAGCCGGCGAAGATGCCGATGCCGGTGCCCAGCAGGAAGCTGATCAGGGTCGTGGTGCCGACCAGGGCCAGCGTCCACGGCAGGCTCTGGGCGATGACCTCCGAGACGGGGGTGGGGAAGTAGGTGAACGACGTCCCCAGGTCCCCGCGGGCCAGACTGGCCCAGTAGTCGGTGTACTGCTGCCACAGCGAGCGGTCCCGGTCGAGCCCGAAGAGGGCCTCCAGGGAGGCGATGGACTTGCTGGAGAGCCGGCCCCGGTAGCGGGCGAGCAGCGACTGCACCGGATCGCCGGGCATCAGCCGGGGGATGAGGAAGTTGATGGTGATGGCCGCCCAGGCGGTCAGCAGGTAGAAGGCCAGGCGCTGGAGGACGAACTTCACGACGCGGCCCCCCGCCCGGTCCCGGCGGCCGGTGCGCCCTCGGGGGCCGGTGCGCCCCCGGAGGTGTCGTACAGCCAGCAGGCCGCCCACTGGCCGCCGTCGAGGTCGAAGCGCGGCGGGGTCCGGTCGCGGCAGCGCTCCATCGCCAGCGGGCAGCGAGGGTGGAAGCGGCAGCCGGCGGGCGGCGAGACCAGGCTGGGCGGCTCGCTCGCCGACGGGTCCGCGCTCTCCCCGTCGTCTCCGGCGTCCCCGGCGACCCGGTCCGGGTCGGGGGCGGAGGCCAGCAGCAGCCGGGTGTAGGGGTGGGCGGGGCGCTGGGTGACGGTCTCGCTGTCGCCGCCCTCGACCATCCTCCCCGCGTACATCACCAGCGTCTCGTCCGCGAAGTAGCGGGCGGAGGCGATGTCGTGGGTGATGTAGAGGATCGCCAGGTCCAGCCGCTCCTTCAGGTCGCGCAGCAGGTTGAGCACGCCCAGGCGGATGGAGACGTCCAGCATGGAGACCGGCTCGTCGGCCAGCAGCACCCGCGGGCCGGCGGCCATGGCGCGGGCGATGGCCACCCGCTGGCGCTGCCCGCCGGACAGCTCGTGCGGGAAGGCGTCCAGACAGCGGGAGGCCGGAGTGAGCTGCACCCGCTCCAGCAGCGCGGCCAGCGCCCTCTCCAGCTCCGCCGCGCCGCTGCCGGCCCGGCCGTGGATGCGCAGCGCGCGGGTGAGGTGGTAGCGCACGGTGTGCACCGGATTGAGCGAGGCGAACGGGTCCTGGAAGATCAGCTGGACGTGCCGGCAGTACGCGCGGAACGCCCGCCCCCGCCCGGCCCGCACCGGCCTGCCGTCCAGCCGGATCTCCCCGGCGGTCGCCGGATGGAGCTGGGCCAGCAGCCGGGCGACGGTGGACTTGCCCGACCCGGACTCGCCCACCAGCGCGGTCACCGAGCCGCGCCGCAGCCGCAGCGACACGTCGTCCACGGCGTGGACGGCCCGGCGCTTCCCGCTCAGCAGCGCGCGGGCGCCGCGCCGCACGGGGAAGTGCTTGCTCACCCCCTCGGCCTCCAGCACCACCCGCTCGTCGGGACCGGCGGTGGCGCCGGTGGCGCGGCCGGGCGGTGGTGCGGCGTGTTCTTCGGAGCGTTCTTCGGACATGGCTCTTCCTGTCGTCCCTGTGGTCGTGGCTGTGGTGCCGCCCGTGCCGCCCGTGCCGCCCGTGCCGTGTGCGCGGGGTACCGGAGGTGCCGGGCGGGGCCCGCCCCGCCGCGGTGCGGGGACGGGATGGGGTGTGCGGCGGGGCGGGTGGCCCGCCCGGCGTCCGGCGCCCGCGCGCCGTCAGGAGGCGGGGCGCAGGTGCAGGACGACGTCCAGGGAGTTGGGCTGGGTGGGCTGCGGCGGCGCGTACGGGTCGGACTCCGAGGGCCAGCCGACCCAGTTGCGGGTGCTGTACTCGGCGCCGATGGGAGCGGCCGCGGTGGCGATGAGCGGCACTTCCTCGACCATGACCCGCTGGAGTTCGTTCAGCGCCTCCGTGCGGGTGCCCTCGTCGCTCGCGCCGGCGTACTCCTTGAGCGCCTCGGTGGCCGCCTCGTCGCGGAAGCGGCCGAAGTTGCCGCCGGGGGAGGCCTTGCCCAGCGGCTGGTACAGCTCGCCGTCCATCACGTGCTGGTACATGTCGTACGGGGTGGCGCCGCTGTTGGTCCAGTGCAGGCTGGCGTCGAAGTCGCCCTCGTTCATCGCGGTGGTCCAGGCGTCGACGGTCTGGGTCCTGACCTTGGCCTCGATGCCGATCTTCTTGACGTTGTCCTTGATGATCGACAGACCGGTGAGGTAGTCCGACCAGCCGGCCGGGTCGGTGAGCGTCATCGTCACCGGCTTGCCCGACGGGTCCTTCAGGACGCCCCCGTTCAGGGTGTAACCGGCCTCCTCCAGCTCCTTCCTGGCGGCCTCGGCGTCCACCTTCAGCTTCTCGCCCTTGTACTCGGGCGCGATGAAGGGCTCGCCGGCGGGCAGCGGGATGCCCGTCACGCTCTCGATCTCCGGGTAGAGGGTGGCCTGCGCCCGGACGTGGATGGCCTCGCGGTCGACGACGTGGTTGATCGCGCGGCGCAGCGCCGGGTCGTCGAAGGGCTTCTTCGCGGTGTTGAACCACAGGCCGTGGACGCCCAGTCCGGAGGGGAACCAGAGCTTGTGGTGCTCGGGGTCCTTGGCGACGTAGATCTTCTCGTAGTCGGGGGTGAAGACGAAGGACCACTCGCAGGTGCCGTTGGCCAGGGCCGTGGTCTGCGCGTTGTTGTCGTTGTAGGAGGTGTAGCGCAGCTCCTCGACCTTCGGTTCGTCCTGCCAGTAGGTGTCGCGGGCGGTGAGGGTGATGGTCTGCGGGGTGAAGGTCTTGAGCGTGTACGGGCCGGTGCCCACGGGCTTCTTGTTGGGCCAGGTCTCGGGGTTCTCCACCTTCGACCAGATGTGCTCGGGCACGACGAAGGTGGTCAGGATCTTGCTCTGGTTGACGAACTGCGACTCGGGGAAGGTCAGTTCGACGGTGTCGCCCTCGCGGCTGATGCCGTCGTAGGGGATGGCGTTGGTGTTGAGCGCCTCGTTCTCCTTCAGCAGCCGGAAGGTGAACTCCACGTCCCCCGCGCCGAACTCCTTCCCGTCGGACCAGGTGGGCCCGTCCTGCACGGTCAGGGTGAGCTTCTTGTGGTTGTCCGACCACTTCCACTCGCTGGCCAGCCAGGGCCTGCCCTCCTCGGCGGGGCGGACGCCGTTCACCATCACCAGCGGCTCGTAGATCATGTGGCGGTAGCCCAGGGAGGCGCCCGCGGAGGTGCCCAGGAACGGGTTGCTGTTGTCGGTCTGCGGGCCGTTCGGCATGCCGACCGTGAGCACGCCCTTGTCGCCCTCGGCCCGCGGGCCGCCCGCACCGGGGGTGCCCGCGGTGCAGCCGGCGAGCGGGGCGGTGGCGGCGAGGGCCACCGCGATGGCGGTTGTGGTCCGGGCTCGGACTCTCATTGGTGTCTCCTCCTGGGGTCTTTCTGTGCGATCGCCTTGGGTGAGGGAGCGATCCCGGTTGGTTCTGAGAGCGCTCTCAGAATGGTCGGACGTCTACGTTGAGAGCGCTCTCATCCTTGTCTCGCGCGGGTCCGGGCCGGGGGCGGGGCTTCTAGGGGGCGAGGGCCGGGACGGGGGCCGGCGCGCGGTCCACCGGTTCGGCGGGCAGGACGGTCCGGCCGTCCGCCTCGCCCTCGGCGTTGAGCACCCAGGGGACCGCCGACTTGCTGACGCCGGCCGCACGGGCGACGTCGGCGATGGTGACGCGCATGGGCAGGCACTCCTTCGGCGGCTCGGTCCGGCTCGGTGGCGGGGAGGGTGCGGCGGGACGGCCGCGGCACCGGTTCCGGGACCGATGCCGGTGCCGGTGCCGGGCATGGGCACGGAGTCAAACGGCAGGGAGCATAAGCGTCAAGACTTCACGTCAAAATTGGATGTCACTGTTTGAGAACGCTCTCAAGAGCGCTCTCTCGTTCACTTCTCGAAGTCGATTGGTCTCGTCCAAGCCCTTGACGGCCGGGTTTCCCCAGGAGTTGACTCACTGCCCGAACCAAGCCTGGAAAGCGGGCGGTTGGCGTGCCGAGCGCTATCCGCCCGCCCGTCCGCACCGCGCCCTCGCCGCGCACGGGGCGGCTTCACGGTCCGCGGCCGCCGTGCGGTCCTGTCACCCGAGGCCGCCCGCGCGGGGGAGCGGCCCCCACCGCCGGATCCTCCGGATGACAGACGGATGTGATGGTCATGCACCCGATAACCCCCCATATCCCCCACGACCCTCCCCGCGGCAGGAATCCCCGTCGCCGCCGGGCCCGCCGCTGGGCTTCGGCGGCGACACTGCTGACGCTGGCCGCGACCCTGGCGGTCACCGGCACCGCGGCCGCCGGCCCGGCGGGCGAGACCGACCGGAAGGCCGCCCGGGAGGCCGCCCGGACAGCCGAGGCGGCCCCGGCGGCCGTGCTGTTCGAGGAGAACTTCGACGGGCCCGCCGGATCGGCGGTCGACAGCCGCAGATGGCAGCTGGAGACCGGTGACAACAGCGGCAACAACCACGAGCGGCAGTACTACACCCCGGGCAACGCCAACGCCGCGCTCGACGGCAACGGCAATCTGGTGATCACCGCCCGCAAGGAGAACCCCGGCAACTACCAGTGCTGGTACGGCCGTTGCCAGTACACCTCGGCCCGTATGAACACCGCGGGAAAGTTCACCACCACCTACGGCCACGTCGAGGCCCGGATGAAGCTCCCGCGCGGCCAGGGCATGTGGCCGGCGTTCTGGATGCTCGGTCACGACATCGGCAGCGTCGGGTGGCCCAACAGCGGCGAGATCGACGTCATGGAGAACGTCGGGTACGAGCCCGGCACCGTGCACGGCACCCTGCACGGCCCCGGCTACTCCGGCGGCGAGGGCATCGGTGCCGGCTACACCCTCCCCGGAGGCCGGGCGTTCGCCGACGACTTCCACACCTTCGCCGTCGACTGGTCCCCGAACTCCATCACCTGGTCGGTCGACGGCCAGGTCTACCAGCGCCGCACCCCGGCCGACCTGGGCGGCGACCGCTGGGTGTTCGACAAGCCGTTCTTCCTGATCCTCAACCTCGCGGTGGGCGGCGACTGGCCGGGCCTGCCGGACTCCAGCACCGTCTTCCCGCAGAAGCTCGTCGTCGACTACGTCCGCGTCACCAGCGGCGGAGACGGCGGCGGAGGCGGGCGCACCGGCACCATCACCGGCCTGGCGGGCAAGTGCCTGGACGTGGCCTGGGCGGACACCGCCAACGGCACCCCGGTGCAGATCCACGACTGCAACGGCAACGCCGCCCAGCGGTGGACCGTCGGCACGGACGGCACCATACGGGCGCTCGGCAAGTGCCTGGACGTCTCCGGCGCGGGCACGGCGGACGGCACCCCCGTACAGATCTGGGACTGCAACGGCACGGCCGCCCAGCAGTGGGTCGTCACCGGAGCCCGGGACATCGTCAACCCGAACGCCGACAAGTGCCTGGACGTGAAGGGCGGCAACTCCGCCAACGGCACCAGGACGCAGATCTGGACCTGCTCGGGCACCGCCAACCAGAAGTGGAACACCCCCTGACCCGGCCCCCGCCCCGGACCGTCCCCCTCGGGGGCGGTCCGGACGGAGCCGGGCCGGACGGCGCGACTCACCCGGACGGACTATCCGCCGGCCGGTCCCGCGCCGCCGGGCGCGCCGCCGGAACCGGGGCCCGCGGAACCGGGACCGGGCCCGCCGTCCCCGTCCTCCTCCGCCACGAGGTCCCGGTACCCGGGGTGAAGGGCGAGCCACTGCTCGACGAAGGCGCAGGCCGGACTGATGCGCAGGCCGCGCCGCCGCGCGTCGTCCAGAGCGGTGCGCACCAGCCGGTCGCCGATGCCCCGGCCCAGGAAGGGCCGGGACACCACCACCCGCGGGTAGATCACCAGATCGTCGTCGCGTACGTAGTCGGCGAAGCCGGTGAGGGTCGTGCCGATCCTGGCCTCGAACCGGCCGTGGGCCGGGGAGTCGGTGATCGTGACCTGGCTGTCGGTGGCTGCCGTGGGCATGCTGCGTTCCTCCGGGAACGGCCGTATCGCCCGGAAGGCGATAAGGGGGACATCCTTCCGGGTGTCCGAGTGCCACACGGCGGCGTTCCTATCCCTCCCGCCCCGGCAGGACGGGTGAACCGGGTGGGAGGGACACTCCGGCGGTCCCGCACCGAGGCGGTTCGGCCCCCGGCCTACCCCTCACTCTCCAGACGGAACCCGACCTTCAGCCCCACCTGGTAGTGCTCCACCCGGCCCTCCGAGATGTTGCCGCGCACCTGCGTCACCTCGAACCAGTCCAGGTGCCGCAGCGTCTCCGAGGCCCGGGCGAGCCCGTTGCGGATCGCCTGGTCGACGCCCTCGTGCGAGGTTCCGACGATCTCGGTCACCCGGTAGGTGTGGTCGCTCATGGTGCCTCCTGCGAAGGGTGGGGCGATCGGTTCTCGTCTCCACGGTGCCCCAGGCCCGGGCGGTCCGCGACTGCTAGGCTCCGGGCGGGCCGTGACTGGCGCGTAGGGATGGGATCGACCATCGGGGAGCGGCCCGCGCACCGGGCGTACGAGCCCGCCGCGCCGAAGAGCCGCGCGCCTGGGCCGCCCGTACCGTCGTCGAGGACGTCAAGGAGGGGCCCATGGCCACCGCATCCACCCCGCACACCGGCGGCGCCGCCCGGAACGCCGCCACCGCGTCGACCGCCTTCAACAGCGCCCTGGACGTGGTCCGCGCCGTCGAGCCGCGCGTCGCCGACGCCATCGGCGCCGAGATCACCGACCAGCGCGCCTCCCTCAAACTGATCGCCAGTGAGAACTACGCCTCCCCGGCCGTGCTGCTGGCCATGGGCAACTGGCTCAGCGACAAGTACGCCGAGGGCACCGCCGGCCGCCGCTTCTACGCCGGGTGCCGCAACGTCGACACCGTCGAGACGCTGGCCGCCGAGCACGCCCGCGAGCTGTTCGGCGCCGACCACGCCTACGTCCAGCCGCACTCGGGCATCGACGCCAACCTCGTCGCCTTCTGGTCCGTCCTGGCCCAGCGCGTGGAGAGCCCCGCCCTGGAGCGGGCCGGGGCCAGGCATGTCAACGACCTGTCCGAGGAGGACTGGGAGGAGCTGCGGCGGGCGCTGGGCGGCCAGCGGATGCTGGGCATGTCCCTGGACGCCGGCGGCCACCTCACCCACGGCTTCCGCCCCAACATCTCCGGCAAGATGTTCACCCAGCGCAGTTACGGCACCGACCCGGCCACGGGTCTGCTGGACTACGACGCGGTGCGCGCCGCCGCCCGCGAGTTCCGCCCCCTCATCCTGATCGCCGGCTACTCCGCCTACCCGCGCAAGGTGAACTTCCGGATCATGCGGGAGATCGCCGACGAGGTCGGCGCCACCCTGGTGGTCGACATGGCCCACTTCGCCGGACTGGTCGCCGGCAAGGTCTTCACCGGCGACTTCGACCCCGTGCCGCACGCCGACATCGTCACCACCACCACCCACAAGTCCCTGCGCGGCCCGCGCGGCGGCATGGTGCTGTGCCGCGAGGCACTGGCCGAGCACGTGGACCGCGGCTGCCCCATGGTGCTCGGCGGCCCGCTGCCCCACGTCATGGCCGCCAAGGCCGTGGCACTGGCCGAGGCCCGGCAGCCGTCCTTCCGCGCTTACGCCCGGCAGGTGGTGGACAACGCCGCGGCCCTCGCCGAGGGCCTGACGCGCCGCGGCGCGCGCCTGGTCACCGGCGGTACCGACAACCACCTGGCCCTGGTGGACGTCACCGGCTACGGCCTCACCGGACGCCAGGCCGAGGACGCGCTGCTGGACGCCGGCATCGTCACCAACCGCAACGCGGTGCCGCGCGACCCCAACGGCGCCTGGTACACCTCCGGCATCCGCATCGGCACCCCGGCCCTGACCACGCGCGGTCTGGGGACGGCCGAGATGGACGAGGTCGCCGACCTGATCCACACCATCCTCACCACCGCCGAGCCGGGCACCACCGCGGCCGGCGCCCCCTCCAGGGCCCGGTACCGGCTGGAGCCCAGGATCGCCGAGTCCGTCGCCGGACGCGCCGCCGACCTGCTGGCCGGGCATCCGCTCTACCCCGGCATCGACCTGGCCTGACGGCCCCGCCCGGAACGGGCCCGCTCCGGCCTGACCGGCGGCGGGCCCGGCCGGTAGCCTGCCGCCATGACCGACGATCTGCCCGAGATGAGGGCCTCCGACGCCGACCGGGAACGCGTGGCCGAGGTGCTGCGCGAGGCGGTGGCCGAGGGGCGCCTCGACATGGAGGAGTTCCAGGAGCGGCTGGACTCCGTCTACGCCGCGCGCACCCAGGGCGAGCTGGCCCCCCTGGTCAGGGACCTGCCCCAGGCCACCACCGCGGCCGCCCCGGCCGAGCCCGCCCGGGCCGGCCGCGGCTGGGCCGACCGCTTCGGCGGCAGCGCCACCTCCCGCAGCGGGGTGGCGGTCATGGGCGGCTTCGTGCGCAAGGGCCCGTGGACCGCTCCCCGCCGCTTCACCGGCTTCGCCTTCTGGGGCGGCGGGGAGATCGACCTGCGCGAGGCGTACTTCGAGGACCGCGAGGTGGAGATCCGCTGCTTCGCGGTCATGGGCGGCATCAACGTGATCGTCCCGGACGAGGCCGAGGTCGACGTGCGCGGCATCGGCGTCATGGGCGGCTTCGACCACAGCGCCGCGGGCCGGGGAGAGCCGGGCGCGCCGCGCGTGGTGGTCAGCGGCTTCGCCTTCTGGGGCGGTGTCGGGGTCGAACGCAGGCGCAGGCGCGCGGAGCGCCGTGAACGCAAGCGCCTGGAGGGCGGGCACGGGCACACGTACGGGCACGGCCACGACCGCGGGCGTGACGACCGGGAAGACTGACCCGCCGCCTCCTCATCCCGCACCCTCACCTCCACGCCGGCGCGTCCCCGCCCGGCCGCCCCGGCGGCCGGGCCCAGCCCTCCGGCCCGCCGTCGTAGGCCACCGGGGAGACGGCATGGCGCAGCGGGCCCAGCGGACTGTCCGTCTCGTCGAGCCAGTCGGCCGGATCGTACGGCTCCCGCACCTCGTCCGGCTCCCGGGCTCCCTCCAGCTCGTGCAGCAGCCAGTGCGCGGTCCGCGCCAGCGCGAGCCGTACGCGCCGCGAACCCCCGCCGCTGCGCTGGTCGGTGAGCGAGCGCAGCACGGCGGCGGCCAGCAGATAGCCCGTGCCGTGGTCCAGGGCCTGCGCGGGCAGCACTCCCGGCCCGCCGTCCGGTCCGCCCTCGGCCACGGCGATGCCACTCGCCGCCTGCACCAGACTGTCGAACCCCCGCCTGCCGCCCCACGGACCGGCGCCGGGCCCGCCCCAGGCGCTCAGCTGGGCCACCACCACACCCGGTCGCCGCCCCGCCAGTTCCCCGGCCGACAGCCCGAAGCGGTCCAGTGCGCCGGGACGGTAGCCGGTCACCACCACATGGGCCCGCCCCAGCAGTTCCTCGAAGGAGGCGCGGCCGGAGCGGGACGCCAGGTCCAGCAGCGCCGACCGCTTGCCGAACCCGGTGTCGGCGTGCGCGTCCGCGCTCTCGGGCAGGTGCGGCGAGTCGATCCGCAGCACGTCGGCGCCCAGCAGGGCGAGGGTGCGGGTGGCCACGGGACCGGCGATGACACGGGTGAGGTCCAGTACCCGCAGCCCGGCGCACGCCCCCGAGCCCGGCCCCGGACCGGGGGAGGGCAGCGGCGGCGCGGGCGTGTCGTCCAGCCGCTCCATGCCCACCAGCGGGTGCCGGGCCACGGCCGCGCCCTGCGGATGCGCCGACCACTGCCCGGGTGTGCGTACGGACACGGCCAGACCGCCCGCCGCGTACACCGCCTCCTCGACCTCCTCGGCGCGGCGCTCCGCCAGCACGTCGGCGACCCGGGCGGTCAGCGCCTCGTCGTCGCCGTCGTCCGGCACACCGAGCGCGGACAGCAACCGGGCGCGGTGGTGCGGGTAGTTGGCGTGGGTGCGCAGCCGGCCATCGTCGGTGCGCCAGAAACGCGACAGCGGTGCGAACGTGGACGGCGTGCGCCCGTCGATCCGCAGATGCCGCTCGCTGACGAACGCGGTGGCCACCGCCCCGTCGTCCACCCCGACCCCGGGCACGGCCGTCCCCGAGCCCCCCGTGACGGAGCGGGCCCCGAACTCGGCCGCCGCCAGCGCGCACACCGCCACGGTCGAACGCGCCAGCTCCCGCACCGGCAGCCGGGCGGGCAGCACACCGCCGGACCCGTCGGGGGAGGTGCGGGGGACGAACCGGACACGCTCGCACAGACCGGGATCGCCGCCGAGTGCGGCCCACACCGGGGCCCAGGACCGTTGATCCATGCGCGCATTGTGCCCGCGGTTCCGTCCGTCCGCACGGAGACCGTGTTGTCGGTACCCGCGACCAGCTTGATCACCTACGCGGATGAGTACGCGTACGGATGTTTGGGAGCCGTGGTCGGACGGCACCCTGAAGGCATGGAGCGGATCATGGAGAACGTGCACGGAACCCCCGAGATGTCCCCGGCCCCGGACCTCGGGCGCGGCCCCGCCCTGGCGCTCACCCTGGCGGGCACGCTCGCCGTGGGCTGGGTGATAGCCATGCTCTACGTCATAGCCTCCTGGGCGACGGGCTGACCGCCCGCCACCCGTCGGCTCCCGGTTTCTCGGGCTCCGGAACGCTCAGCGGCCCTCCGAGGAGGAGACCACCCGGAAGCCCATCCCGGCCCGCACCAGCCGGCCGGTCAGCGCGTCCCCCATCGCCACTGCCGTGGTGACCTGGCCCGAGGTCTGCGGCAGGTCGTCCAGCGCCAGACAGAGCGCCGACTCGGCCAGCATCCTCGCCGTCTCGTCGTAGCCAGGATCGCCGCCGGACACCTCCGTCACCACCCGGCGACCGCCGCCCTCCCCGAAGAAGCGGACCTTGAACCAGCTCTCCGCACGCTTTCGCGGACTCGGCCCGTCCCCCGGCGACAGCCGGGCCGACAGCGCGCGGCGCGCGGCCGGGAGCTGGGCGGCGGCGAAGAGCACCCCTGCCCCGACCACGCCGCCCACGGCCACGGGCAGCGTACGGACGGCCGCGTAGTGGCGGTAGCGGAAGTCGGGACCGTAACGCTCCAGGGCGGCCGCCGACCGGGCCACGACCTGCGGATCGACCGTCGGCAGCGGCACCGCCCACACCCCCGCCTTCCCGCTGCGGCGCGGCCGGTCCAGCGGCGCGCTGACCCGGCGCCCGGCCGGACGGGACTCCACCCGCCGCCGCTCCCGCGCCGCGGCCCGCATCTGCCGGCCCCGGGAGAACGCGGTCAGGGCGGAGGCGAACGTCCCTCCGGAGAAGGCCGCCGACGCCCGCACATAGCCGTCGATCCGCAGCGGCACCCCCTCGGGCAGGCGCTCGACGGTGTACAGCACGCCCAGGTCGTGCGGCACCGAGTCAAAACCGCAGGCGTGCACCAGCCGCGCACCGGTACGGCGGGCCCGGTCGTGGTGGCGCAGATACATCATGTCGACGAACTCCGGCTCGCCGGTGAGGTCCGCGTAATCCGTCCCCGCCTCGGCGCACGCGGCCACCAGCGGCTCCCCGTACTCGACGTACGGACCGACGGTGGTGGCCACCACGGCGGCGCTCTCGGCCACCGCGCGCAGCGAGCCGGGATCGGTGACGTCGGCGTGCAGCAGCGGCAGTTCGGCGCAGGCCGGGTTGACCTGAGCCAGCCGCCCGCGCAGCCGCAGCAGTTTGTCGCGGTTGCGCCCGGCCAGCGCCCAGCGGCAGTCGCCGGGGGCGTGGGCGGCCAGGTACTCGGCCGTCAGCCCGCCGGTGAAACCGGTCGCGCCGAACAGCACCACGTCGTACTCGCGGTCGTTGCGGGGCACTCCTGACCTCCTGGGGATGAGAGGGACGGCTGGGGCGGGACCGCCTGTCGGTGCCCGACCCTACGCTGGTGCCATGGGCGATCGGACCGGGGGGCGCGAAGGGCGCGGCGACGCGCGGGCGGCACGGGAGCGGGTGCGCGAGTTCGCCCTCGGACTGCCGGGCGCGTACGAGGACTTCCCCTGGGGAGAGTCCGTGGTCAAGGTCAACCGGAAGATCTTCGTCTTCCTCTTCCTCGGGCACCTCGTCGCGGGGCAGGGCGACTCCCCGCCCACCGTCACCGTCAAACTCACCGACCCCGAGGCCCACGCCCACGCGATGTCCGCCCCCGGCGCCCTTCTCACCGGTTACGGGCTCGGCCGGGCGGGGTGGGTGACCATCCCCCTGGGCGGGCCGAAGGCACCGGACGCGGAGCTGCTGTGCGACTGGGTCGAGGAGAGCTACCGCACCGTCGCGCCGGGGCGACTGGTGGCGGAGCTCGACGCCGACTGACGGCCGTGTCGGCTCGGGTTCGCGGCCCGGTTGGTGAGCGTGCGGTGTCCGGGCCGGCTCATGCCGGGTGCGGACGCGGATCCCGGACGAGTGCTGCCCGCAAGCCGTGCGGTCGTCATGTGAGGTGGAGGAGGGAGTAGGCGGCGAAGCCGAAGAAGAGGAAGGCGACGCCTCGGGTGATCCAGGGCGCTGCGCGGGCGTAGAGTCTGCGGACGACTTGCAGGCCGACGACCCAGACGAGCAGGGCGTCCGCGGTGATGCAGCCCAGGGCGCCGGCAAGGAGGAAGAGGGGGACGGTGGCGGTGGTGAGCAGGTCGATGTTCCCGGCGATGACGGACGTGAAGACGGCCAGGGTGACGGGGTAGCTCTTGGGGTTGGTCAGGCCGAACACGGCACCGTGGGCGAGGGGGCGGCGCGCGTAGGCGGAAGCGCCACCGTCGGGTTCGGAGGCCGCCATCAGTGCCCGGATGCCGAGGTAGGTCAGGTACAGGGCGCTGGCGACGGTCAGGACGGTGAAGACCACCGGGGACAGGAATTGCACCCAGCGCAGGGCCAGCAGGGCGAGCAGGGCCCACATGACGTCGCCGGCCAGGTGCCCGAGGAGGAAGTGGGCGGCCGGTCGGCGCCCGCTGCCGGTGCCGATGTGCAGCACGGTGAGCACGCCGGGCCCGGGGGTGAGGACCACCAGGGCACAGGAGAAGGCGGTGGCGAGCAGGAGGGTGAACACATCGGCTCCTCGGCGGTCCGGGCCGTCCGGGCGGGGTCAGGTGAGCTGGCTGTCAGAGATGCGGGTGGATCCGGAGACGGTGCCGTGCTGGTCGGCGTAGCCGCGAACGGTCCGGGTCGCCTCGACGAGCTCGTCCCAGCCGACGCGGCTGAAGATCTTGCACCACTGCACGTGCTTCACGGTGGCTTCTTCCTTCGGGGGGTGGGCGCGCGAAGGGCCGTGGCCAGGCCACGGCCGTTGACCACCCGGCGGCAACGAGGGACAGGAACTGCACGGGGTCTTGGTGGGAGGGGCCCGGGGGACAGGGCGGAGCCGGGCAACGGTTGGAACGAAACGCGACTCGTCCCGGCCGGTATGCCGGTAGGGGTGCGTACGGTCGGCGGCGAGGAGCACGACAGGTCTCCCCGGTGCGTCACGATGGATCGGTCGGCCACCTGGCTCTCCGGGGAACCGCGCAACGTACCCACCGCCTCCCGGGCACCGGGGATGTGCGACTCGCCTCCGCAGCTGCCCCCCTCGTGCATCGTCCGATCCCTCATCTCCGAGGGCAGCGGCGGTTCGGTTCCAGCGACAGCACGCCCCGTGTCAACGTGTTGCCCTTCACGGATCACTTGATTGCAACACGCATGGCCGGGCGGTGCCACGCCGCACCCCTGTCACACACCGCCGACGAGCGATAACAGGACATCCGTTCCCCGGCGGCTTCCACTTCCTCGTGGCAGCGGTCCGGTCGGCACAGGCGCGGTACGCCTCGCGCCCGGCAGGGCGCGGGCCGGGCTCCGGACGCCATCGGCCGGAGTGAGCCGGGGTGACCGCCGCTCATGCGGCGATGGCCGAGGTGAGCCGGGGCCGGGGTCAGGGTCGGGCGGATGACACGGAAACGTAACGGACATTCACTTCCCGGCAACCTATTGACTAGGGACATCCCTGTACCTACGCTCGCGCTTGTTCATGGTTGTTCACATACAAGGCGTGGTGCGTCGATGAAGATCGCAGTTGTCGGAAGCTATGGGGCCGGCCTCACCATGCGGGTCCCGAAGGCGCCCGCGGCGGGCGAGACCGTGTCGGGCGGGGTGTTCGACCCCGGCCCCGGCGGCAAGGGGAGCAACCAGGCCGTGGGCGCCGCCCGGCTGGGCGCCGAGGTCTGCCTGCTGACCGCCGTGGGCGACGACGACTTCGGCCGCGCCGCGCGCGAGCTGTGGCGCCGTGAGGGCGTCGGGGCCGGGCACGTGCTGACGGCCCGCGCCCCCACGATGGTCGGCTTCATCCTGGTCGAGCCGTCCGGCGAGAACCGCATCGCCATCGCTCCGGGGGCCCTGGACGAACTGGACGCGGCGGCCGTCGAGCCGTTCCGCGCCGAGATCGCCTCGGCCGACATCCTCGTCGTCTCGATGGAGATCCCCGAGGAGGCCGTCGTGGCCGCGCTGCGCGCGGGCCGCGAGACCGGCACCACCACCCTGCTCAACCCGGCGCCCGCCAGGCCGCTGCCCGAGGACGCCTGGCCGCTCATCGACGTGATCACCCCGAACCAGACCGAGGCCCCCGTACTCCTGGGCCTCGGCGACGAGCACGGGCTCGGGGACGAGGACCTCGTCCGGGCCCTGTGCGAGCGCACCGGAGGCGCGGCCGTCCTCACCCGGGGCGGCGAGGGCGCGCTGATCGCCCGGGGCTCCGACGTGACGCGGGTGCCGCCCCACCCGGCCGGCGCCGTCGTCGACACCACGGGCGCGGGCGACTCCTTCACCGCCGCGCTGGCGGTCGCCCTCGCGGAGGGGCGGGACCTGCGGCAGGCGGCGGGGTTCGCCGCCGCGGCGGGCGCCCACACCGTCACGATCGCCGGCGTCATCCCCGCCCTGCCCACCAGAGACCGGCTGAACGCCTGGATTGGAAACGTCCCATGACCTCGACCACCGCACCGGCGCGGGAGTTCTCCCTCCCGCTGCGCAGACTGCTCCACGCCCGTGAGTCCGGTGTCTTCGCCGCTCTCGTGCTGCTCTTCCTGCTGGGCACCGTCCTCTCCCCGAGCTTCGCCCAGTCCGACAACCTGCTCTCGGTCGGCCAGCAGATCGCGCAGATCGGCATCATGGCCGTCGGCGCCACGTTCGTCATCCTCAACGGCGAGATCGACCTGTCGGTGGGGTCCACCTACGCGCTGTCGGCGATCTCGACCGGAATGCTGATCTCGGACGGCTGGAGCTGGCCCCTGGCGATGGGCGCCGGACTCGCCGTGGGAGCGCTGGCCGGGCTGCTCAACGGACTGGCCGTCGTGGTGCTCGGCGTGCCGTCGTTCATCGTCACCCTCGGCACGCTCAGCGTCTTCCGCGGTGTCGCCCTGCTGATCTCCGACGGCGCCCCGATCTCCCTCAGCTCCTCCCAGCCCGGGGTCGCGGAGTTCAACCTCCTGGGCCAGGGGCGGCTGTTCGGCCTGATACCGATGCAGTTCGTCTTCTTCGTCGCCGTCGCCGCCGTCGGCGTGGTGCTGCTGTCCCGCTCGCGCTTCGGCTTCAACACCTACGCCGTCGGCGGCAACCAGGAGGCCGCCCGACTGGTCGGCGTCAACGTCAAGCGGGTCAAGCTGACCGCGTTCGTCCTCTCCGGCTTCGCCGCCGGCCTCGCCGGTGTGCTCGGCCTGTCCTTCCTCTCCTATGTGCAGGGCGTCACCGGCCAGGGGCTGGAGCTGACGGTGATCTCCGCCGTCATCATCGGCGGCGCGGCCCTGTTCGGCGGCTCCGGAACCATGTGGGGCACCGTCATCGGCGTCGCCTTCATCGGCCTGCTCCAGAACATCCTCAACATCAACGGAATCTCCTCCTTCTGGCAGACCGTCGTCACCGGCCTGGTGATCGTCGCCGCCGTCGCGGCCGACACCTGGCAGCGCAGGCGCAAGACCCGGGCCTGAGGGCCCGGCCACCGCGCCCCGGGTACACCCGAACACCCCAGACACCCCCGAACACCACACCAAGGAACGCCCATGTCTGCTCGCACCCTCCTCAGGGGCCTCGCCGCCGCGACGGCCGCCGCCGCCACCCTCACCCTCAGCGCGTGCGGCGCCGTCGCCCCCGCCGACTCCGGCGGTTCCGAGGACGGCTCCTTCGAACTCGCCTCCCACATCCAGCAGCGCATCGACGACGGCGAGCCGATGCGGATCAAGCTCAGCTACCACGACCCGTCCCTGGCCTTCGCCACGCCGATCGGCGCGGGCATGGAGAAGGCGGGCGAGGAGCTGGGGGCCGACGTCGCCCTCATCGGGCCCACCGGCGGTGACGCCGCCCAGCAGGTGTCCGAGATACAGACGCTGATCCAGCAGGAGGCCGTGGACGGCCTCGCCGTCTCCTCCGCCTCCAGCGACGCCCTGAAGCCGGTCATCGCCCAGGCCTACGACGCGGGCATCCCGATCATCTCCTTCAACACCGACAACCCCGACTCCAAGCAGATGGGCTTCGTCGGCCAGGACCTCAAGGGCTCGGGCAAGGCCCAGGCCGAGCGGCTGCTGGAGGAACTGGACGGGACGAACGAGGGCAAGGTCGTCGTCTTCTCCGTGGACACCGGGGCCGGCTGGTCGCACGACCGGTTCGGCGGCTTCAAGGAGGGGCTGGACGGCAGCGGCCTGGAGATCGTCGGGCCGGTGAACGTCGGCAACGAGCCCAGCTCCGCCTACAACACCGTCGAGTCCACCATGTCCGGCCAGTCCGGTGTCGTGGCGGTCGCGGGACTGGACTGCTGCTCGACGACCGCCGCCGCCAAGTGGGTGGCGCAGTCCGGCGACGCCGGTGACATCACCATGGGCGGCTTCGACCTCCTCACCCGGACGGCCGAGTACATCGACGAGGGAGTGCTGGACTTCACCATCAGCCAGAACCCCACAGAGCAGGGCTACCAGGCCGTGAAGGTGCTGCACGACTTCCTCACCGAGGGCACCGAGATCGAGGGCGTGGACACCGGGGCCCAGTTCATCACCCAGAACAACCTCGACGAAGCGACCGTGGAGGACTGATGACCGCCACCTCCCGCGAGACCGCCTCCGTCACCGAGTCCCGCGCCTCCTCCGGCGAGGCCGTCCCGGCCGTCGGCGTCCGCGGCCTGTCCCGCAGCTTCGGCCCGGTACGCGCCCTCACCGACGTCTCCTTCGACGTCCCCGCGGGCGAGGTCACCGCACTGCTCGGGGAGAACGGGGCCGGTAAGTCGACCCTGCTCAAGATCCTGGCCGGCCTCCAGCCGCCCAGCGACGGCGGCGTCACCGTGTTCGGTGAGGAGGTCACCTCCTTCGACCCGAGCACCATGCTCGGCCGGCACGGCGTCGCGATCGTCCCCCAGGAGCTGTCGCTGCTGCCCGACCGCAACGTCGCCGAGAACGTCCTCAGCGGCGTCGAGCCGGGGAGCCGCTGGTTCCCCTCCCGGCGCCGGATGCTGGAGCGCACCGCCGAACTCCTCCAAGCGCTGGACCTGCGGCTGGACCCGTCCGCCCCCGTGCGGTCGCTGGACCTGGCCACCCAGCAGCTCGTCGTGGTGGCCCGCTCCGTCGCCCGGGGCTGCCGCGTGCTGATCCTGGACGAGCCGACGGCGATGCTCACCCCGGCCGAGGCCGAGCGGCTGTTCGCGCTGATGGCCAGGCTCAAGGCGGACGGGACGACCATGCTCTACGTCTCGCACCGCATGCCCGAGGTCTTCCGGCTGGCCGACCGCATCGAGGTGCTGCGGGACGGCGCCCACGTCGCTTCCTGGCGCAGCGACGAGACCACCCCCGACCAGGCGGTCGCCGCCATGGTCGGCCGCGAGCTGGGGCAGCTCACCCGCCGCGCGGAGCACCTCGCCCGGCCCGCCGGGGAACCCGCCCTGCGCGTGCGGGAGCTGAGCGGGCGGCGGCACACCGGCGTCTCCTTCGAGCTGCGCCCCGGCGAGATCCTGGGCGTGGCCGGACTGCCCGACTCCGGCCGGGTGGAGATGCTGCACAACATCTTCGGCGGCGAGAAGGGGACCGGCGGCACGGTGGAGCTGCTGGGCAGGCCCTACGAGCGGCGCGACCCCATCGCCAGCGTCGAGCGCCGCCTGGCGTTCGTCCCCGGCGAGCGCCGCGCCCAGGGCCTGCTGACCACCATGAGCGTCGGCGAGAACGTCGGCGCGCTGATGACCAGGCCGCTCAGCCGCCTCGGTCTCGTACGCCGCCGGGCCCTGGACCGGCAGGCCGCCGAGCAGGCGAGGAGGCTGCGGGTCAAGACCGCCACCATGAGCCAGCCCATCACCAGCCTCTCCGGCGGAAACCAGCAGAAGGCCGTGCTCGGCCGCTGGCTGGCGATCGACCCGGGGGTGCTGATCCTCGACGAGCCCACGCGCGGCGTGGACGTCGGGGCCAAGGCCGAGATCTACGAGCAGCTCTTCGAGCTGGCCCGGAAGGGCCTGGCGATCCTGTGCTCCTCCTCCGACCTGCCCGAACTGCTCACTCTGACCGACCGGATCGCGGTGATGAGCGAAGGCCGCCTGGCCGGCACCGTCGAGGCCTCGGAGGCGACCGAGGAATCGGTCATGGCACTGGCCACCGGAGCGGTGCCGGCCGCCTGACCTCAGCCTGACCCCCCGCCCGTCCCGTCCGCTCTCCCACACCTCTGACACCCTTTCGGAAAGGACCCCCGTCATGAAGCGCTCCGGCATCCTCAACGCCGAACTGAGCGGAGCCCTGGCCACACTCGGCCACACCGACCTGCTGATGGTCGTGGACGCGGGCTTCCCCGTCCCCCGTGGTGCGCACCGCATCGACCTCGCCATCGCCGAGAACCTGCCGGACCTGCGGACCGTGCTCGGCCTGATCGCCGACGAACTGGTCGTCGAGGGCGTGGTGCGCGCCGAGGACGTCCCGTCCAACAACCCGCGGCTGGACCAGTGGCTGCGCGAGCGCTTCGCCGACGCGGAGTTCACCACACGTCCGCACGCCGAGGTGCTCGGCGAACTGGCTCACCGGGCCAAGGTCGTCGTGCGCACCGGGGCCTTCGAACCGTGGGGCAACGTCGGCCTGTTCTGCGGCGTCGACGTCCCCCGGTGGTTCGGCGGGGAGGGCGTCGTCGTCCCGGACCACTACGCCTCCAAGCTCTGACCTCCGCGGCGGCCCGCCCGCCGCACCACCCACAAGCCACACCACGGCTTCCACCACAGGAGACACCCGCATGTCCGACACCACTGCCGCGGCCACCGCCGAACCGGCGCTCAGCCCGGCCGAGATGGCGCCCTACATCCAGCACACCAGAATCGACCCGGACGCCACCCGCGACGACATGGTCGCCCACGCCCGGGAAGCGGCCGCCCACGGCTTCAACGCCGCGATGGTGCCCGCCTCCTGGGTTCCCGTCGTGGCCGCCGAGCTGCGCGGCACCGGGATCGAGGTGGCCTCGGCCCTGGACTTCCCGACCGTCGGCGTCATGACCAGCGCGGGCAAGGCGGCCGAGGCCGCCGAGATCGCCCGCCTGGGCGCGACGCAGCTCGACATCGGCGTGCAGATCGGCTGGCTCAAGAGCGGTATGTACGACGAGTTCCGGGAGGACATCGCCGGCGTCGTACGGGCCTCGGGCCTGCCGGTCAAGGTCATGCTGGAGCTGCCGCTGCTCACCGACGCGGAGAAGGAGGCCGCCGTCGAACTGGCCATGGAGGCGGGCGCGGCCTATCTGAAGAACGCCAGCAGCGGGCAGATCGAGACCGCGAATCCGACGAGTGTTCGCTACCTTGTCGACCGGGCACGGGAAGGCGTTCGGGTGAAGGCCTCCGGGTCCATCAAGAGCTACCGTCAGGGCCTGGGACTCCTGCGTGCCGGGGCCTCGTTGCTCGGTACCAGCGCCGGCGTGGCGATCGTCGCCGACACCGCCGACGACTCGACCACCAGCTACTGACGGCCGGCTGCCGCCGTGCCCCGCCCCGCCCCGCGCGGGGCGGGGCGGGGCACGGCGACCGAGCACTTCGCAACCGGAGAGGAGACGCGTGACCGTGACGGCCGACGAGGGGGGTCTTCCGGACATCAGGCGCAACGTCCCCACCGCGATCCACGCCCAGATCTCGGAGCACATCCGGCTGCGCATCGCCGGCGGCGAGTGGCCGCCGCACTACCGTCTCAAGAGCGAACCCGAGCTGGCGCAGGAGTTCGGCGTCAGCCGCGGCACCGTACGCAGGGCCCTGGCAACCCTCATCGAGGAGGGGCTGCTGCGGCAGGTGCGCGGACGCGGCACGTTCGTCACCTCCACGGTGATCGAGCCGGCCATCGCCCAGAAGCTCAGCACCCTGTCGGAGGACTTCGCCAGCCAGGGCGTCGTCACCTCCACCAGGGTGCGCGAGAGCTCTCTGATAACGCCGCCCCGGCCGGTCGCCGCCCTGCTGGACGTGGCCCCCGGCACACAGGTGCTGCGCCTGGTGCGGGTACGCAGCACCGAGGAGGGGCCGGTCGCCCTGCTGTTCAACTTCGTACGGACCGATCTCGCGCCCGGCGTCGAGAAGGTGGACTTCACGGCCTCCAGCCTCTTCGGGGCGCTGGAGGGCACCTACGGCCTGAAGATCGCCTCGGCCCGCCGCACCTTCAGCGCGGAGGCCGCCTCGGGGGAGGTCGCACAGGCCCTGTCGCTGGCCGAGGGCGCCCCCGTGCAGTACCTCCAGCAGGTCACCTACCTCGCCGACGACCGGCCGGTGGAGTACTCGGACGTGTGGATCCACAGCGGTCGCCTGCGCGTCACCTCGCTGCTGCAGCGCAGATGAGGACGGCGGCGGACCCGTTCCGCCCGTGGGGCGCCGGCCCCGCCCCCCCCGGCGCCGGCCGCGGCCCCCCCGGGCCCCCCGGGGGGGCCGGGTCCGGTACGGCGCGGGGCACGGGCACAGCGTTCCGCCTCCGGGCCCGTGAGGGGTTGTGGAAAGTGGAACGTGTTCTTAGCATCGCCGGTGTTACATCATTGATGTCATACGGTCGCGGCGCGGCGGCCCGAACGGTTGGAGACCGGATGGCAGCGGCAGGCACGGGCCCCGGCCCGCTCGCCGGAGTGCGGGTGGTGGAACTGGCGGGTATCGGCCCCGGCCCGTTCGCCGCGATGCTCCTGGCCGACCTCGGCGCCGACGTCGTCCGTGTCGACCGCCCCGGCGGGCAGGCCCTGGGCGTCGACCCCGCCCGCGACGTCACCGGCCGCAACAAGCGCTCGGTGGTGATCGACCTCAAGGCCGACGGCGGCCCCGGCGCCGTACTCGGTCTGGCCGAACGCGCCGACGTGCTGATCGAGGGCTGGCGCCCCGGCGTCGCCGAGCGCCTGGGCGTCGGCCCGGGGCCGTGCCTGGCCCGCAACCCGAAACTGGTCTACGGGCGGATGACCGGCTGGGGCCAGGACGGTCCCCTGGCCGCGAGCGCCGGGCACGACATCGGCTACACCGCCGTCACCGGAGCGCTGGGCATGATCGGCCCGGCCGGTGGCCCGCCCGCGATCCCCGCCAACCTGCTGGGCGACTACGCCGGCGGCTCTCTCTACCTCGTCGTCGGCGTCCTGGCCGCCCTCCACCACGCCCGCGCCGGGGGCGGGAGCGGGCAGGTCGTGGACGCGGCCGTCGTGGACGGCACCAGCCATCTGACCGCGATGATCCACGGCATGCTGGCCGCCGGAGCCTGGCAGGACCGCCGGGGCGCCAACCTGCTGGACGGCGGCTGCCCCTTCTACGGCGTCTACGAGACCGCCGACGGCGGCTGGATGGCCGTCGGCGCGCTGGAGCGGCCGTTCTACGACGAGTTCACCCGTCTGCTGGGCCTGGACCCCGAGACGGCCGCCCACCGCGAGGACCCCGCCCGCTGGGACGGGCTGCGCCGGGCCGTCGCCGCGCGCTTCCGCACCCGCACCCGGGCGCGGTGGACGGAGGTCTTCGAGGGCACCGACGCCTGCGTCGCCCCCGTGCTCTCCCTGCGCGAGGCTCCCGGCCACCCCCACCTGGCCGCCCGCGGCACCTACACCGAGCACGCGGGAGCCGTCCAGCCCGCCCCCGCCCCCCGCTTCTCCGCCACTCCCGGCGCGCTGCGCCGCCCGCCCGCCACTCCCGGCGCGGACGCCGCCGAGGTGGCCCACGACTGGGACCTGCCCGTCCCCGTGCCCGAGGAGGGCTCACGATGAAGCGGAAGATCTTCACCGAGGACCACGAGGCCTTCCGGCGGACGGTCCGGGCCTTCCTGGAACGGGAGGTGCTGCCGCACTACGAGCGCTGGGAGCGCGAGGGCGCCGTCGACCGTGAGGCGTGGCGCGCCGCCGGGCGCCAGGGCCTGCTGGGGATGGCCGTCCCCGAGGAGTACGGCGGCGGCCAGGACGACTTCCGCCACATGAGCGAGTGCCCCGTCGCCAGGGCGTTCACCGACGGGCGCATCCAGACCATCTACGGCGGCACGACCGAGATCATGAAGGAGATCATCGGCCGTTCCCTGCTCTCCTGATCTCCCGACCCGCCCCTTTCCGGAAGGCATCCTCGACCGTGACGACCCACGCGAGCAACGACGCGTACATCTACGACGCCATCCGCACCCCGCGCGGGCGCGGCAAGGCCGGCGGCGCCCTGTACGGCACCAAGCCGATCGACCTGGTCGTCGGCCTGATCCACGAGCTGCGCCGCCGCTTCCCCGGCCTGGACCCGGCCGCCGTCGACGACATCGTGCTCGGCGTCGTCACCCCCCTGGGCGACCAGGGCGCCGACATCGCCCGCACCGCCGCCATCGCCGCCGGACTGCCCGACACCGTCGCCGGCGTCCAGGAGAACCGCTTCTGCGCCTCGGGTCTGGAAGCCGTCAACCTGGCCGCCGCCAAGGTCCGCTCCGGCTGGGAGGACCTGGTCCTGGCCGGCGGCGTGGAGTCGATGTCCCGGGTGCCGATGGGCTCCGACGGCGGCGCCTGGGCCATGGACCCGATGACCAGCTTCGAGACCGCCTTCGTCCCCCAGGGCATCGGCGCCGACCTCATCGCCACCGTCGAGGGCTTCTCCCGCCGCGACGTGGACGAGTACGCCGCGATGTCCCAGGAGCGCGCGGCCACCGCCTGGAAGGAGGGACGCTTCGACCGCTCGGTCGTCCCCGTCACCGACCGCAACGGCCTGGTCGTCCTCGACCGCGACGAGCACATGCGCCCGGGCACCACGGCCGACTCCCTCGCCTCCCTCAAGCCCTCCTTCGCCACCATCGGCGAGGCCGGCGGCTTCGACGCGGTGGCGCTGCAGAAGTACCACTGGGTGGAGGAGATCGATCACGTCCACCACGCGGGCAACTCCTCGGGCATCGTGGACGGCTCCGCGCTGGTGGCCGTCGGCAGCCGCGAGACCGGAGAGCGTTACGGCCTCACCCCCCGCGCCCGGATCGTCTCGGCCGCCGTCTCCGGCTCCGAGCCGACCATCATGCTCACCGGCCCGGCGCCCGCCTCCCGCAAGGCGCTGGCCAAGGCGGGGCTGACCGTCGACGACCTGGACCTGGTGGAGATCAACGAGGCGTTCGCGGCCGTCGTCCTGCGCTTCGTGCGCGACATGGGCCTGCCCATGGAGAAGGTCAACGTCAACGGCGGCGCCATCGCCATGGGCCACCCGCTGGGCGCCACCGGCGCGATGATCCTGGGCACCCTCGTCGACGAGCTGGAGCGCCGTGATCTGCGCTACGGCCTGGCCACCCTCTGCGTCGGCGGCGGCATGGGCATCGCCACCGTCGTCGAACGGCTCTGACCGGCCCCGCGCCCGCCCCGGGCGGCGTACGAAACGAACCTTCCGACGCAGCCAGACCTCAACGGAGACCGAAACCCACCATGGCAGCCCCCTCCACCATCCGCTGGGAGCAGGACGACACCGGTGTCGTCACCCTCACCCTGGACGACCCGGCCCAGTCCGCCAACACCATGAACGCCGCGTTCGCCGCCTCGCTCGCGTCCGTCGCCGACCGCCTGGAGGCCGAGCGCGAGGGCGTCCGCGGCGTCATCGTCACCTCCGCCAAGGAGACCTTCTTCGCCGGCGGCGACCTCAACGACCTGCTGGCCGTGCGGCCCGACCAGGCCCGCGAACTCCACGAGCGCGGTATGGCCATGAAGCGCGACCTGCGCCGCGTGGAGACCCTCGGCATCCCCGTCGTCGCCGCCGTCAACGGCGCGGCCCTCGGCGGCGGTCTGGAGATCGCGCTGGCCTGCCACCACCGCGTCGCACTCGACGTCCCGGGTTCGAGGATCGGTCTGCCCGAGGCCACCCTCGGCCTGCTGCCCGGCGGCGGGGGGGTGGTGCGCACCGTGCGGCTGCTGGGCATTGCCGAGGCCCTGCAGGACGTCCTCCTCCAGGGCCGGCAGTACCGTCCCAGGCAGGCCATGGACAAGGGCCTGGTCCACGAGGTCGCCGACACCCCCGAGGAGATGCTGGAAAGGGCGCGGGCGTTCATCGACGCCAACCCCGCCTCCGTACAGCCCTGGGACACCAAGGGGTACAGGATCCCCGGCGGCACCCCCGCCCACCCGAAGTTCGCCGCCAACCTCCCGGCGTTCCCCGCCAACCTCGCCAAGCAGCTCGGCGGCGCCCCCTACCCGGCCCAGCGCAACATCCTGGCCGCGGCCGTCGAGGGCGCCCAGGTCGACTTCGAGACCGCCCAGGCGATCGAGTCGCGCTACTTCACCGAGCTGGCGACCGGGCAGACCGCCAAGAACATGATCCAGGCGTTCTTCTTCGACCTCCAGGCCGTCAACTCGGGCCGCAGCCGCCCCCGGGGCGTCGAACCCCGCAAGGTGCGCAAGGTCGCCGTGCTCGGCGCCGGCATGATGGGCGCGGGTATCGCCTACGCCTGCGCGAAGGCCGGCATCGAGGTCGTCCTCAAGGACGTGAGCGCCGAGGCCGCCGAGAAGGGCAAGGCGTACTCGGCCGGCCTGCTGGAGGCGGCCCTGGCCAAGGGCCGCGCCACCCCCGACAAGCGCGACGCGCTGCTGGCCCGCATCATCCCCACCGCCGAGGCCGCCGACCTCGCCGGATGCGACGCGGTGATCGAGGCCGTCTTCGAGGACACCGCCCTCAAGCACGAGGTGTTCGCCGAGATCCAGGACATCGTCGCCCCCGACGCGCTGCTGTGTTCCAACACCTCCACCATCCCCATCACCTCGCTGGCCGAGGGCGTGAAGCGGCGGCGGGACTTCATCGGCCTGCACTTCTTCTCGCCCGTCGACAAGATGCCGCTGGTGGAGATCATCCGCGGTGAGCGCACCGGCGACGAGGCCACCGCCCGCGCCTTCGACCTGGTGCGGCAGATCAACAAGACCCCGATCGTGGTGGGCGACTCGCGCGGCTTCTTCACCTCCCGTGTGATCGGCCGGTTCATCAACGAGGGCGTGGCGCTGGTCGCCGAAGGCGTGGACCCGGCCTCCGTGGAGCAGGCCGCCGCCCAGGCCGGCTATCCCGCCAGGGTGCTCTCCCTGACGGACGAGCTGACCCTGACCCTGCCGAGGAGGATCCGCAACGAGGCACGGCGCGCGGTGGAGGCCGCGGGCGGCACCTGGGAGCCGCACCCGGCCGACGCGGTCATCGACCGCATGGTCGACGAGTTCGGCCGCACCGGCCGCGGCGGCGGCGCCGGCTTCTACGAGTACGACGCCGACGGCCGGCGTGCGGGCCTGTGGCCGGGGCTGCGTGAGCACTTCACCCGCGAGGGCGCCGCCGTGCCCTTCGCGGACATGAAGGAGCGGATGCTCTTCTCCGAGGCGCTCGACAGCGTGCGCTGCGTGGAGGAGGGCGTGCTGACCTCGGTCGCCGACGCCAACATCGGCTCCATCCTGGGTATCGGCTTCCCCGGCTGGACCGGCGGCGTCCTCCAGTACATCAACGGCTACGAGGGCGGCCTGCCCGGCTTCACGGCGCGTGCCCGCGAGCTCCAGGAGCGCTACGGCGACCGGTTCGCGCCGCCCGCGCTGCTGGTGGAGAAGGCGGAGAAGGGCGAGACCTTCTCCGACAAGCCCGCGGCGTAGGCCCGCCGGGGGGGGGGGGGGGGGGGGCGCCCCACGCCGCGGCCGGGCTCACCGGCGCCGGTTACGCCCTCCGCGCCGGATCACCGGGTGATCACCTCACTCCGCGAC
>NZ_JBXUOY010000033.1:0-29374 GCF_057196705.1 Streptomyces sp. ATLC9
GGAAGCGGCCGCGGGACGGCGGGCGGGGGGCCGGGCGGCCCGCCCGCCCCCCCCCCCCCCACGGATTCCGCCCTCCCACGCTCCTGGAGTTCCGTTGAGAACCGCGCACCGCACCTGCCCCATCTGCGACGCCGTCTGCGGCCTGCGGATCGAACTCGGCGACGACGGCCGGGTCCGCACCGTCCGGGGCGATGCCGAGGATCCCTTCTCCAGGGGTTATGTCTGCCCCAAGGGAGCGAGCCTGGGCCGGATCGACGAGGATCCCGACCGGCTGCGGACGCCGATGATCCGCACCGGCGACCAGTGGCGCGAGGTGAGCTGGGACGAGGCATTCCGGGCGGTGGAGAAGGGCCTGACCGACGTTGTCGACCGGCACGGACGCCAGGCCGTCGCCGCCTACTTCGGCAACCCCACCTTCCACACCATGGCCGGCATCTTCTACCGGGGCCCGCTCTCCCAGGCTCTGGGCACCACCAACCTCTACAGCGCCGGCACCATCGACCAGATGCCCAAGCAGGTGGCCTGCGGGCTGATGTTCGGCAACGCGATGGCCATTCCCGTGCCGGACCTGGACCGCACCGATCACCTGCTGGTGATCGGCGCCAACCCGGCCGAGTCGCACGGCTCGCTGTGCGCGGCCCCGGACTTCCCCGGACGGCTCAGGGCGCTGCGCGGGCGCGGCGGCAGGATCGTGGTCGTCGACCCGCGGCGCACCCGTACGGCCGACCTCGCCGACGAGCACGTCTTCGTACGGCCCGGCACCGACGCCCTGCTGCTGTTCGCGGTCGTGCACACGCTGCTGGCCGAGGACCTCGTCACGCCGCGCGTGGGAACCGAGGGCCTGGAACGGCTGCGGGAGCACGCCGTGCCGTTCGGCCCGGAGGCGGTGGCCGAGGCGTGCGGGGTGCCGGCCGAAACGATCGTCCGGATGGCCCGTGAGCTGGCTGCCGCGCCCACCGCTGCCGTCTACAGCCGGGTGGGCACCTGCACCGCCGACTTCGGCACCCTGACCCAGTACCTCGTCGACGTGCTCAACGTGCTGACCGGCAACCTCGACCGCCCCGGCGGCGTCATGTTCACCCGGCCCGCCACCGTGGAGGTGCCCTGGGGACCGCGGCCCTTCACCTCCGGCCGCTGGCGCAGCCGCGTCCGGCAGCTTCCCGAATCGCTCGGGGAACTGCCCGTGGCGACCCTCGCCGACGAGATCGAGACCCCGGGCGAGGGGCAGGTCAGGGCGCTGGTCTCGGTGGCCGGCAACCTCGCCCTGTCGGCGCCCAACGGCCCGCGGCTGGCCCGCTCCCTGCGGGGCCTGGACTTCATGGTCTGTGTCGATCCCTATCTGAACGAGACGACCCGCTGTGCCGACGTCATCCTGCCTCCGCCGCGCATGATGCAGATGCCCCACTACGATCTGCTGCTGCTGACGGTCACCGTGCGCAACTACACCCGGTTCTCCCCGCCGGCCCTGCCACTGGAGCCGGGACAGCTCTCCGAGGCGGAGATCATGGCCCGTCTCGCCCTGATCGCCTCCGGCCGGGGCGCCGACGCCGACCCCCGCGAGCTGGACGAGGCGATCGTCGGCGAGCTGCTCGAGGCCGGGGTGCGGGCTCCCGGCTCTCCCTTCGAGGGGATGGAGGTCGCCCAGGCGCGTGCCCTGCTCGACGGCGACAGCGGTCCGGAGCTCATGCTCGACGCGATGCTGCGACTGGGCCCGTACGGGCTGTCGCTCGCCCGGCTGCGCGAGCACCCCAGCGGCATCGACCTGGGGCCGCTGGAGCCGCGTCTGGCGGAGGTGCTCGGCACCGAGTCCGGCCTGGTCCGGCTGGCCCCGCCCGAGTTGGAGGAGGAGGTCGCCCGCCTGCGCGGGCGGATGGCCGCCCCTGTGCCGCCGATGCTCCTGATCGGGCGCCGCCAGCTGCGCTCCAACAACAGCTGGCTGCACAACGTCCCCGCGCTCGTCGGCGGCAGCAACCGGTGCACGCTCCACATCCATCCGGACGACGTGGCCCGGCTGGGCCTGGGCTCCCACGCACGCGTCACCTCGGCCACGGGCGACCTCGTCGTCCCCGTCGAACCGAACGACCGCATCATGCCGGGCGTGGTCAGCCTGCCCCACGGCTGGGGACACGCCGGCTCGCCGCAGCGCACCGCCGCCCGTAACCCGGGGGTGAACGCCAACGCCCTGACCGACGACTCCGTCGTCGATCCGGTCTCGGGCAACGCGGTCTTCAACGGTGCTCCGGTCACGGTGACCCCCGCTCCCGGCCCCGGCGGCACCGGGGCGGGTTCCGACGCCTCCGCCCCGCGGGGGGCCGCGTTCCCCTCCGCCGCCTGAGGGCCGGGCCTCCCCGCCCGCCGCCGACCCCGCCGCCACACTCCGTTCCCACCACTGGAGGACCCATGCGACCCGGCATCCGGGACGGAGAGGCAGTCATCGATGTCTGGCTCTCCGAATTCCCGTTCCCCGGCTTCCTGGAGCCGATCCGCGAGCGCGCCAGGGAGTTCGAGAAGGCGCACCCGGGCTACCGGGTCGACATCCGCGGGTTCTCCTACGAGGAGCTTCCGCGTGCGGTCGCCGCGGCGGCGGCCCGGGGCACCGCTCCGGCAGTCGCCACCTACTACGCCGGGGCGTCCCAGCTGGCCCGGGACGTCCGCGCCCGTGACGGCAGGCCGCTGTTCACCTCCGTGGAGAAGGCCGTCGCCGGCCGTACGGAGATCCTGGGCGAGCCCGTCGTGCTCGGCGACTTCCTGCCGGGCGTGCGCGAGTACCACACCGTGGACGGCGAGTTCGCGACGATGCCGCTGACCTTGTCGACGATGCTGCTGTACGCCAACACGACCGTTCTGCGCGCGGCGGGGGTCGCGTCGGTACCGCGGACCTGGCAGGAGACCACGGCCGCGTGCGAGGCCGTCGCCCGGCTCGCGAACGGTCCGCGCAGAGCCATCGCCTGGCCGGTGGACGGCAAGTTCATGCAGCACGCGCTGGCCCAGCAGGGCGCGCCGCTCACCGACTCCGGCAACGGGCGGCACGGCAGGGCCACCAGGGTCGACCTGACCTCCGCCGCGCTCCTGGACTACGTCACCTGGTGGCGGGACCTGCACCGGGACGGCCACTACCTCCACACGGGCGTTCCGGAGGACTGGGCGGGCACCTTCAGGGCCTTCGCCGACCAGGAGGTGGCCCTGCGGTTCAGCTCGTCCTTCGACGCCAACTACATGGTGCGGGCCGCCGCCGAGGCCGGTTTCGACATCGAGGTCGGCGTCCTGCCCCGCAACGGCGCCCTGCCCTGCGCCGGCAACTGGATCGGCGGGGACTCGCTGTGGCTGGCCGACGGTCTCGACGAAGCCATCCGCGACGGCGCGCTGGCCTTCATGCAGTACCTCAACAGCCCCCGCGCCGCCGCCCAGTGGCACAAGGCCAGCGGCTCGGCTCCCGCCACCCACGGGGCGGTCGCCCTGCTGGAGGAGGAGGGCTGGTTCGACCTGCATCCGCACCACCGGGCGACCGGCGAGCAGCTCGGCCTGCGCACCGGTCCGCCGGAGGTGCACGGAGCGGTGCTCGGCGGGTTCCACGCCATCCAGATCGTGATGATGGAGGCCATGGAGGACGTCCTGGCCCGGGGTGCCGACCCCCGGGAGCGGTTCGCTCGCGCCCAGGCCCGGGCCCAGGCGCTGCTGGAGGACTACAACGCCTACGCGCTGGGCACGGGGCCCGAGACGCCCGGCTGCCTAGCGGTGCGCATCTGAGGCGGCCGGGTTCAGGAGCGCTCCGGCCCTGGTACGCCGGGCGTGCGACGACCAGCACGGCGGAGGAAGACATCCGCGGGCGGACTTCCCGCACGGACATCCCGGCCCTCGGGGTCTCCACGATCACCGCCGGTCACCGCCGGCGGGCCGCGGTATCCGGACACGGTCCTCGGGAGCGAACCACCGCTTCCCCGGCCGTGGTGACCGCACGGACACGGCCGGGCCGGCCGGGGAAGCGGACCCCCGTCCGCGGCCACCGGGAACGCCGCACGCCGCAGCTGACCCTCATCGGGTACGGCGGCAGGGTGAACACCGTCATCGCGGCGTCCCCCGGGACGGACGGGGGCGGGCGCCCGCCGGCGGCGGGAGGTGCTGGGGACCGGCCGCGGGCGGGGCGTCGGCGGGCGCTTCCGCGCCCGGTCAGGAGGGGACGGAGCCGGTCAGGCCGCCGTCGACGACGAACTCCTGGCCGGTGACGTACGCCGACCGCGGCGACAACAGGAACAGCACCGCCTCGGCGATGTCCCGGGGGGTGCCGAGAGCGCCCAGCGCGACCTGGCCGCGGAAGAACTCCCGAACCTCCTCGACCGGCGCGACGGTGTCGAACATCTCGGTGCGGATGTGGCCGGGGGTTACAGCGTTGACCCGGATGCCGTGCTCGGCCAGATCCGGGGCAAGGGTACGGGGAAGGTTAAGCACCGCGGCCTTGCTGGCCGCGTACACCGAACCCGGGCCCATGCCCCGGTGCACCAGCCAGGAGGAGTTGAGTACCACGGAGGAGCCCTCGGCCAGCAGGGGCAGGGCTTTCTGGACGGTGAAGAACGTCCCCTTGAAGTTGGTGCCGACCACCTGGTCGAAGTCCGCCTCGGTCACGTCGGCCGTGCGCGCGTTGAGGCTGACGCCCGCGTTGGCGAACACTCCGTGCAAGGCGCCGAAACGCTCACGCGTCCGCTCGAACGCGGCCTCCAGTTCGGCCGGGCGCGACACGTCCACAGTCACGGTCAGCACGCGGTCGCCACCGCCGAGTTCCTTGGCGGCGGTGGCGAGCCGCTCGGCGCCGCGGCCGGCGATCACCACGTTCGCGCCCTCGTCGAGGAGGCGGCGGGCCGTGGCGAGGCCGATTCCGCTGCCGCCGCCGGTGATGAAGTACGTCCTGTTCGTGAAGTCGCTCATACGGCCAGCGTCGCGGCGACGCCGGGCTCGGCGCATCTTTGGAATTGCGCTCCGGCCCCGGTGCACACAGCCGCAGGCGGGGAGCCCCCAGGAGAGCAATCCGGAAGACGGGAAGGGCGGGTGGGGCGGGACCGTACGGACACGGCCCGTCCACCGAGGACGAGCACTGCCCGGGCGACGCCCTCGTGCCGGGGGCCGACAAGGGCATCTACCGTGTCCTGGGGCTCGCCGGGGTCGTACCGGTGTACGACGGCGGCGTCGGGTCCCGGCCGCTGTTCGACGCACCGGAGGAAGACCGCGTCCGCCCGCACCCGGACCACTCGTGCCCGTGAGCCGTCAGGGGCAGCAGCCATCCTGGCCCCCCTCGACGTCCGGACCGCGGGGAGCGGAGGGCCACGACGGCTCCCCGCGATCGGCCCCGCCCCCGCCTCTCCCGGCCGGGGGCGGGGCCGGAGACCGGCCGGGATGGTGCTTCGTTCAGGAACGGCTCCGCGCCACCGCGGGCTCCTGCCCGCGTCTGGAAGTCCGCTCCAGCCACCAGTGGACCAGCACGAGGTTGCCGACCCAGCCGACCCACCGGGCCGACTCGGAGATGTAGGTGATGTCGATGGCGTAAGGCAGCTGAAAGAGCGTCAGCCCGATGACCAGGCCCCACACGGTCTGGCCCCACACGATCGCGAAGCTGTAGAGCATCCAGCGGCGATGCTCGGCGTACCGGCCCTGCCGGGCCCGCACCCAGCCGACCATCGCCGTCGTCGCCCACATCACACCGGACATCAGCACGGCCACGCTGCCCGCGGGGAAGGAGAACGGGAACATGATCAGGGCCAGCGCCGCGGAGGGCAGCGCACCGGCGAACACGTACAGCCGGCCGCTCCAGCGGTGGACGGCCGGGTGGTTGCGGCGCAGCCACGGCCACAGCTGGAGACACAGTGTGACCAGCGTGATCGCACCGGTCATGACGTGCCCGGCCAGGACGGCGTAGTGCAGGGGGAACTGCATGGGGATGTGCGTGTTCGCCGGATCGAACGTGAGGTACGGCGGAAGCTGGTAGAGCAGGTAGGCGCCGGCGGCGACGGCGAGCGGTACGGTGTAGTACCGGCCGAACCACCCCCTCCGGTCCGCCCGGCGCGAAGCCGCGCGACCCTGGGGGGCGTCGGGGTGGTCTGGCCGGGACGACACGACGGGTTCGTCGAGACTCTGGGACACGGTGGTGCGCTCCGTTCGGGCGGGTGGGCTGGAGTGAGGGCTGGAATGGCTCAGCGGGGGGTGGCCACGATGCCGCTGCGGGCCGGGACCTCACCGGCCATCAGCGCGCGGTAGGCACCGGCGAGTGCCTCGGGACCACTGCGCCGGTCGACGGCCAGCCAGGAGGGCGCGTCCCGGACGAAGCGTTCCTCGGCGGCGCGGTACCGGGACCGGTAGGACTGCTCCCCCTCCTTCTCGGCGAACCGTTCCTCCTCCGAGGGTGTGAAGAAGATCCACGGCTCGGGACCGCTCAGCCCCCGGGGCGGCTCGATCTGCGCGCCGGGGTGCGTGTAGCCGACGAGCAGCGCGTCCTCCAGCACGGTGCCGAACCGTTCGTAGACCGAGGAGAGCCGCTCGGCCTGGCCGGTGAAGTCGACGAGGACGGCGGGTCCGGACACCTCGGCGCGGGGGAGATCCTCATAGGCGAGGAGGCGGTCGTAGTGGCCCAGTTCCCGTACGGAGGGCAGACTGCGGGAGGAGGTGATCCCGACAGTGGTGATGTCATCCCTGTCCGCCAGCAGGGCCGCCATCCCCACGGCGGTCTTGCTGGAGGCGCTGGTGACCAGCACGGTCCTGGAGGAGGCCACACCACCCAGGAACTCGGCGAGGGCGAACGAGGCGGGGTACAGGGGCCGCAGCAGGACACGGTGGTCGTCCAGGTCGTCGGGCTCCCCGGCGGACAGGTACCGGCGATACCAGGGGTGCAGGTAGTCCCGTTCTGCAGTGGTGTCGGCGAAGCCTCCGGCCGTCGGTGAGACGGTGAGTACCACGTGGGTCGACAGCGGCAGGAAGCCGAAGCAGCGGGTCCCCTCGGCGATGTCCGGGTGCCGCGACTCCTCGACCCGCGCGTAACCCCAGGCCGGAACCCGGCCGCGGCCTTCGGGCCCGGGGAAGGCGTCGAAGAACGGCAGCTCGGACTCACCCAGGCGCGCGTAGGTGGCGGTGATCGCCGTCAGGGAGAACCGCTCGGCTGCCAGTCGTACCTGGCCGGGCCGCAGTGGAACCAGGGCAGCCGGGCGCACCTCGGTCGCCGTGAGGTCCTCTCGTCCGACCAGCAGGTCCCATCCGTCCTGATCCGGCACTTCCGTCTCCCCTCCACCGCCTGCCGCGTGCGGCCCGGTAGGCCCGCCCGAGCCATGGTCGACTTCAGGCCACACGGGACGCATCTTCTGGGTTGCGGTCGTCGCGGGAGACCCGGACGTCACGGGCGCGGGAGGCGACCGAGCAACCTCAAAGATGCCGTCGAGGGATGCCGGTTGGCACAGTCACGAGCTCTTATGACTTGAGCGGGGGAGAACGGTCCCGATGTCCCAACGCACTCCGGGCTCCCGGGCCCCCGAGGCATCCAGGCTTCCCGCTCTGACGGGAATGCGGTTCATCGCAGCCGCCATGGTGTTCTTCTTCCATGCCGTGCCCGAACGGTTCTTCACCTCGGAACACAGCCAGAACGTCGCGAACACAATCTTCTATCAGGGCGGTTGGACTGGCGTCGGCTTCTTCTTCATCCTCAGCGGGTTCATCCTCACCTGGACGATGCGCGCTGACGACACCACGCCGGCGTTCTTGCGGCGCAGATTCTTCAAGATCTACCCCCTCCACCTGCTCACCCTCATCGCCGCCATGATGCTGGCGGCCTGGGTGGCACAGGCGTCCGTCAGCGGCCGGGACGTGGCGCTGCAACTGCTGCTGCTGCATTCGTGGTCGCCGGACATCATGGTCCGCGCCTCTCTCAACGGCGTGGCCTGGTCGTTGTCCTGCGAGGCCCTGTTCTACGCGCTGTTCCCGATCCTGATCAGGCTCATCGGCCGTATTCGTCCCGAACGCCTGTGGAGGTGGGCGGGCGCTGTCGTGGCGGCGATCTTCACCGTGCCGTTCGTCGCCGACCGGCTCCCTGACCAGGAGGTCTTCCCGGCGGTGAACATCACGGCGGCGGATCTGTGGCTGGTCTACCAATTCCCCGGGACGCGTCTGTTGGACTTCGTCTTCGGCATCATCCTGGCCCGCGTGGTGATGGAGGGACGCAGGCTCCCTCTCAGCTTCGGCGGTTCGGCGGTCCTCGTCGCCGTGGCCTATGCCGCCACACCGTTCTTCCCCTCCGCGTACCACCTGGTGGCCATCATGGTGGTACCGCTCGGTCTCCTGGTGGCGAGCGCCGCCCGGGCGGAGTCGTCCCGGCTGCGCAACTGGCTCTCCAGCCGTGCCATGGTGTGGCTGGGTGAGATCTCCTTCGCTTTCTACATCACCCACCAACTCGTCCAGGTCTACGGTCACCGGTTCCTGGGAGCCGGCAAGACCTGGGACACACCGCAGGCGATCGGCGTGATCGCGCTGCTGTTCGCCGTCACCCTGCTGCTGTCCCGGGCTCTGTACACGCTGGTGGAACGCCCGATCATGCGGCGCTTCGCCACATCGCGCGGCGAACGCCGCGACCGTGCCGCACAGAAGGAGGGGCCGGGGCCGAACCCGCTCTCCGGGAAGACCGCCGACCCGGAGGCGGAGGCGGCGTCCGCCGCCCCGGCCGGGGCCGCCCGCGCTCGCACCGAACGACTCGGTCCGGTACGCGGGCGATCTCCCCCGGACAGGCCACCCGCCCGCCCTCGTACTTTTCTCGACGAGCCGCACACACCGGCCGGCGGTCGGCGGGAAGTCCCGGGTGCCACAATCGAAGCGGGCACACCCAGCCGCCTGCTTCGGCCGCCCTCATCCGCTCTTGCGCACGCAGGCGATCACATAACCGATCTGGTCCTTGCGGGGGGTGAAGAAACCCCGGTGCAGACGCGAGAACTCCGCCACGCCCCCTTCGCCGAACTTGCCGGCCACCTCATCACGCCGCTCCATCGCGGCCCGCAGGTACTTGTCCTTCATCCCGAACACGCGCGGACCGCACTGGGTGTACTCCTCGACCTCGAAACCGGCCGAGCGCGCGTACGCCAGCCACTGGGGGAGGGTCGGCAGCAGCGGGAGCCTCAGCGTCGTCATGAACCGCTCCACCCGCTCCGGTTCGGCCGCGCTCTCCAAACTGAAGTCGGAGAACGCCATGCGCCCGCCCGGCCGCAGCACCCGGTGCAGTTCTCCCAGCGCCCTCCCGAGGTCGGGGGCGTTCTGCAGGGACTCCAGAGCGAGCACGGCGTCGAACGAACCATCCGGGAAAGGGAGTTCCATGTAGTCGCCGTACCTGAAGTCCACCATGGCGTTCGGCCCCGCGGCCCCGGCCCGTCCCCGCGCCGTCTCGAGCTCGGCATCACTCACGGTCACCCCGGTCACCCTGACCCCGTACCGCCGAGCCAGGAACAGCGCCGTCTCGCCGGGACCGCACCCCGCGTCCAGCACGTGCTCCCCCGGGCGCAGCCCGAGGGTGCCGGCCACCTTGCGGGTGATGCGGTGCACCGCTTCCGGCAGCGGGGCGTCGTCGTCACGGTCGTACCAGTACCACATGTGCAGCTGACCGCCGCGGAACTCCTCACCGATGGGCGAACGCTCGTCGTAGTGCCTCCCGATCTCCGCCGGGCTGGCTGCCGCTTCCCGCATTGGACCCGTCACTCCCATCGAGGCGTCGCACAGTGGCCGAACGGCACGACGGACCATCTTCGGCCGTTCGCCGGACCGGCGCATCTCCGGAGTTGCTGCCGCCCGCACTCCGGTTCGCCAGGCCGCGCCGAATCCGCAGGAGGGCACGTTCGGATAACACCCCAGCACACGGCCGGTGCCAGGATCGGCTCGGTGCCCCCGGGTGGGCGCCGCAACGCCGGGGAGCACCACACGGGCGCCCCAGGACCGGATGAGGAGAGCCCGGATGCCGGACAGACGCGTTCTGCCGGGTCTCCGCGGCGTTGTGCTCCCGCGCGGGCCGGCGGCCCGCTACGGGGTCGTCCGGTAGACCCGCAGCCGCAGGCGTGCCGGGCCTCGGCCGGGCGCGCCGTGTCCGAGAGAGGCACGAGGATGAGGACGATGGTAAGGGCCGTCCTGCGTGGTTCCCTGCGTGATATCCGCCATGTCAGAGCGGTCCCTCCCGAAGGCGCCCAAGGGCTGGTGGCTCGCGTGTACGCCCAGGCCGAACGGGACTTCGGCGTCGTCGCACCGCCTTTGGCGCTGCATTCCGGGGCTCCCCGGGTGCTCGCCGCGAGCTGGCTGTTGTTGCGCGAGACCCTTCTGGTGGAGGGCCGGGTCGGCCGGGCCGTCAAAGAGGCCGTCGCCGTCGAGGTCTCCCGCGCCAACGCCTGCCCCTACTGCGTCGACATCCACCAGGCCACGCTGGAGACCTCCCCGCGGCTGTCGCCCGGTTCGCCCGGCGGCGGGGCCGCCCAGTGGATCCGGTCCGGCGCAGGCCGCGGGGAGCGGGCCCCCTTCACCGCCGGGGAGGCGTCCGAGATCATCGGCGTGGCACTCACTTTCCACTACCTCAACCGCATGGTCTCCGTCTTCCTCGACGAGTCCCCCGTACCCGCGCGTACCCCCGCGGCCGCACGCGGCCCGATTCTGCGCACGGTCGCCCGGGCCATGCGTCCGGCCGCCGGCCCACCGCGTCCCGGTGAGGGCAACGTGCTGCTGCCACCGGCACCACCCGGCCCGTGGTGGGCCGGGACAGGCCCGGTGGCGGATGCCGTCGGACGTTCGGCCGCCGCCGTCGACGACGCCGCTCGCTGGGTCCCCTGGCCGGTACGCCGTCTGCTGGAGTCCCGGCTCGAAGCCTGGGACGGGTCACCTCCCGGCCTCGGCCGCACCTGGCTGGAGGAGGCACTCGCGAGCTCCCTCCCACCGCTTGCGGAGCATCTGCCCGCCGCCCGGCTCGCGCTGCTCACCGCGTTCGCCCCGTACCAGGTCGCCGAAACCGATGTAACCGCCTTCCGCGAACAGTACCCCGGCGACCGGAAACTGGTGGAACTGACCGCCTGGGCGTCCTTGACGACGGCCGCCCTCCTCGCCGCCCGGCTCGCCGGTTCACCGGCACGCACACACCGACAGGAGAGCTGAACCGTGGTCAAGAGGGAATCGGTAGCCGTCATGGGCGGCGGAATTGGCGGGCTGGCGGCGGCCGTCGCGCTGGCCAGGCGAGGCGTTGACGTCACCGTGGTCGAACGGTCAGCGCGGATCGGTGCCCAGGGCGCGGGCCTGGTCCTGCGGCCCGATGGTCTGCGGGCCGCCGACGCGCTCGGCGGGAACCTGGGAACCCGTATCAGGGAAATGGGCCGTCTCCTGCGCCCCGGCGAGGCCCGGTTGGTGATGGACGCGGCGGGGAACGTCCTGACCGAGGAAGCCCTGGAGGGCCCGAACGCCCCGCGGCTTTCGATCACGCACTCCGCCCTCCAGCGGGCCCTGCTCGACGAGGCCCTCACCGCGGGTGCGGCAGTACTGTTGTCCACCACCGTCGAGAGCCACAGCGCACACGACGGCGGCGTCACTGTCCGGATGTCGGATGGCAGAACCCTGCGATGCGCCGCCCTGGTGGCCGCTGATGGTGTCGACCCGGTCCTCCGGCGGCGAATACTCCCGGACACCTCCGCCGCCGAGTACGCGGGTCACGCCTCGGTGTCCGGCTGTGCCGACGGTTCCGCGCTGGAAAGACGTCCCCACACAGTCGGCGGCCGAGGTGTCCGGGTGAACGTTCTCCCGGTCGGCGGAGACCTGCTGTGCTGGACGGCCCGTATCGACTCGGCACCCGGCGTTTGGCCCGCCAAGGGGCGGGCCCGCGCACGGGCCGACCTGATCGCCGCCCTCACCGGCTGGCATCCGCCCGTGGTGGACCTGGTCAGGAACACCTCTCCACAGGACATCACTGTTGCCGACGCCCACGACCGCACTCCGGCCCCCCGCCGGGTCGACGGACGTGTCGTCCTGCTCGGCAACGCCGTGTGCCCAGCGGCCTCGTCCTCGGGGTCCTCGGGGTCCTCGGGCCGGGAAGCGGGGACGGCGATGGAGGAGGCCCTCGCCCTCGCCGACGCCGTGGCCGCGCACGACGACGTGCTCCGTGCGCTGACCGCCTTCCGGCACGAACACCGGGAGCCGGCCGAGGACTCCGGCGGGCCTGCCGCCGGCGTCCTCGGCTCCGGGGCCACCCGTTCTCCCGCGAGACCGCCCGCCCCTCCGCTACGGACCCGGGAGGCACCCGGGCCCGTAGCGGAGAGCCCCGCGACCGAGTCCGTACCGCGCGTGGTCCTGGTCGGCGGATCACTCCGCCGGGGGTCGACCTGTGACCGCGTCGCTCAGTGGTGTGCTCTGCGTTGTACCGAACAGGGGGCGACGGTGCGGGTCTTCGCGGGGGCGGACATCGACTTCCCCGCCTACCGGCCGGGCCTCGCGCCTGCACATCCCCGGGTGGGTGAGTTCCTGTCGGAACTGCGCCGCGCCCATGGCGTCGTCCTGGTTTCCCCGACATATCACGGGACCGTCTCCGGCCTGCTGAAGAACGCCCTCGACTATGTCAACGACCTGGACGGACCGGCGCCCTACCTCGACGGACGCGCCATCGGCTGTGTCGCTGTCGGGGCGGCGGCTGATGGCGCCGCATCCACCCTGGCCACGCTGCGCACCATCAGTCACTCGGTGCGGGGCTGGCCGACCCCGGTGGGGGTGGCCGTCTCGCGGCCGCCCACGCCTCCGTCCCCGGACGGGACGGTGCCGCCCGAGGAGGAGCGGCTGATGCGGATGCTCTCCCAGGTCCTGTGGCTGGGCAGAGCCCGGCTGGGCGCCGGGCAGCCGTCGTTCCTGAACAGGGCGGCCTGAGAGGCCCTGTTCTCCCGAAGCTGCGGCGAAGTGACAAGTAGCTCTCTGTGGCGGATCTGGGGTGTGCTTGTCAGCGCTTTTGATCTTCTGGGTTCATCGGGGGCCGTGCTCGGCGAGGTTGGTCCGGTCATGACGACCGGAAGGAGCCCGGGGGTGCGGCGGGAGTGGGAGCCGGAGGACCTGATCGAGGTCTGGACGCTGCTGGAGGAGGACCAGGAGCGGCTGGCGGAGGCGGCGGTCGCCGAGCCGGGCGGCACGGTCCGCGAGGTGATCTACGCCCGCTGCGCGGCCCGGACGCGTCGGAGCCGGATGAAGACGACACTGGCGCGGAATGAATCCGGCGCGCCGTTGCCCGTGACCCGAAACAGACCCGCCCGGTCGGTCACAGAAGGGCACCGCCGGAGACCTCGATGCGCTGGGCGGTCATCCAGCGCAGGCCGTCGGACGCCAGCGTGGCGATGGCGTCGCCGATCTCCTCGGGTTCGCCGACGCGGCCAAGCGCGGTCTGCCCGGCCAGACCCTGGCGCATACCGGCGTCATCCCGCATGGCACCGCCGTTGAAGTCGGTGGCGGTCGGCCCCGGGGCAATGGAGTTGACCCGGATACCCCGGGGGCCGAGTTCTGCGGCCAGAGTGCGGCTCAGGGCCTCGACGGCGGCCTTTGAGGCGGAGTAGACCGAGGTCGCGAGGCTGGTGTGGCGAGTCAACGACGACGAGACGTTGATGAGGTGGGCACCTTCCGCCAGCAGCGGCACAAGCGACTGGATGAGGAAGAACGTGCCTCGCACGTTCGTGCCGAACACCGTGTCGAAGTCGTCGGTCGTGACAGCTTCCAGTGGGCCGAAGACGCCCACCCCCGCGTTGTTGACCACGATATCGAGCCGCGAAGCCCTCCAGCGCTCAAGCAGTCCGCTCAGCTCGGAAGTGAAGGCTCCGAAAGAGGAGGCGTCGCTGATGTCGAGACGCACGACGGCGGCGGTCCCACCCGCAGCGTGCACGTGCTGCTCCGTTTCCTCGGCCCCGGCCACATCACCACGATGAGTGACCACGACCCGCACCCCACGCGCCGCCAGCGCAAGAGCCGTACTCCGGCCCAGACCACGGTTCGCACCGGTCACCAAAGCGATCCTGTCAACTGCCATCCGCTACTCCCTCATCACACGGCACCGGAGGGACATCGGGCACCGCCAGCCGAGGCGAGTCACTTGACTCGCCTTTCTGTTGCAGCATAGGCAGCCCCAAAGAGGCGAGTCAAGTGACTCGCCTCGGATCTGGGGCATACTGCACGCATGGCAGCAGAGCTCTCCGCACACCACCGCCGTCTCGCCCAGCAAAAGCGTGAGGCGATCATCTCCGCGGCCACGGACCTCTTCCTGAACCACGGTTACGACGGCACGTCCCTCGCGCGCGTTGCCGAAGGGGCGGCGGTCTCGAAGTCCACCTTGTTCAAGCAGTTCCCCACCAAGGCGGCCCTCTTCGAGGCCATCGTCACCGAGTCATGGCAGCGTGACGCCACCGACGCCGTCGCGCGACCTCAGGCCGGAGATATGCGTTCCGGCCTGACCTCCATCGGCCACCGCTACGCAGACCTGATCGGCCGGCCCGGCATGACAGCCCTGTTCCGCATCGTCATCGCCGAGCTGCCTCGCTTCCCCGAACTGGGACGGATGCAGTTCCAGCTCGGCAAGCTGCCCTACTTCACCTCTGTCCAGCGCTACCTGGAGTCGGAGCGCGAAGCCGGTAATGCCGACGTTCCGGACACCGAGAGTGCCGCCAACCAGTTCCTCGGGATGATCGCCAACTACGTCCTGTGGCCCCGCATGCTGCTAACCGACTGGAACCCCACAGCCTCCGACATCCACTACGCCGTCGAGCAAGCGGTAGAGACCACGCTCGCCCGCTATGCCTCCGATCGACCAGCCTGATCCGAAGCTGGAATTCGTACGCCGCCGCCCCAGCACCGGAGGGGCCCGCGGAGACGCGACCGTGCGGGGCGTCGCTGTCGGTAAACGGTCGTTTGACGACATGCGGACGGGATGTCCAATGAACCCGTGCAATCCGGGGGTTCGGGGCGGCGCGAATCCAGTCAGATCCGATGGTGATCACTGACAGGGTTTGACGGCAGGTGGGGTCCGATCCTCCGTACGGAAGGGGTCCTTCGGTGGCGAACCTGGTCTACAAGCGGATCTCGACCGACCAGCAGTCGACCGCCCGGCAGAGCCTCGTCCTGGCCGAGGCGGGGATCAAGGACCCGGTCTTCTTCGAGGAGGACCCGGGCACCTCCAGCCGCCTCCACCCGCTCCAGGGTCCGAAGTTCGGCGAGCTGCTGTCCGCCGTGAAGTTCATGGTGCAGACCCTCGCCGCCGCCTACCACACTCGCCGCTTCGCCTTCGTGCCGCGGCTGAAGAAGGCGCTGCGGACGGCGCGGGAGGTCAAGGCGCACGCCCCGCACCGCCGGGTCATCTTCACGGTGTACGAGATGAAGCGCCTCAGCCGCGACGTCGCCGAACTCACCGCGCTCGCCGACCACCTCACCGCCCACGGCCTCATCCCGGAGATGCTCGCCGGGCTCCTGCCCGGCCTCTCGCGTTCTTCGCCGCGATGGCGGAGACCGAACGGGAGAACATCCGCGAGTCCACGCTCGAAGGGTTCGACACCGCCGCCCGCAAGGGCAAGCACGGCGGCCGGCCCCCCGTCATCACCGACGACACGCTCCACACCGTGCTCCGATGCCGGGCGAACGGCGAGTCCGTCGAGCAGGCCCACCCCGACTTCGCCACCCTTCAGGTCGGCGAAGTCCCCGGCCCCCGCCCCGCTACCCCTGACCGGGCATCACTCTGATTACAGAGAGCTACCTGTCACTTCGCCGTAGCTTCGGGAGAACAGGGCCTGAGAAGCCGACCCGGCTCCTTGTTCAGGAACCGGTGACCGCGGGGCCGGCCTCGCGCCGCGAGGCGCGGGCGGCCCGTGTGGTCGGCGAGGCCGAACCGGTGGGACCACCCGCGCGGTTCCCACGCCCTCGCCCGCAGCCGCGGGAACCGGGTCGTGTCACGCCCAGGGCGCCATGGGGAACCAGATCAGATCACGGTAGGCCAGCATGCGGACATCCCAGTACAGGACCATGAAGACCCCCGCCGCGATGAACGCCGCGGCGATCATGGCCGAGGCACGGCCGGGACGCGCCGACATCCAGCGGTGCAGCCGTTCACCGGCCAGCACGGTGATCCCCGCCAGCAGCACCCCCATCACCACCAGGTTGCCCAGCGCCTGCAGCGAGAAGGCCGCCGCGCCGTAGAGGATGTTGCCGCTCTCGGCCGCGTCGTGGAACAGGCGCCGGAACAGCGGATAGGGACGGCCGATGAGAAAACAGCCGATGAGAACGCCCATGACCACCAGGGGAGCGTTGGGGAAACGTGCGGACAGCCGCGCCAGCGGGTCGGGCACCAGCCCCAGGGAAGCCAGCCCCAGCCATATCAGCACGGCGCCGACGATCCCGAAGGTCACCATGGCCTGCACCAGCACCGGCGGGAAACCACCCGTCCCCGGGGAGCCGAGCTGGAACTGCGGCATGCGGGTGCCCACCAGGGCGACGATCACCCCGTAGGTGGCGGACACGGCCACGGAACCGGCCGCCAGATACCCCAGTGGCCTGACCAGTCTGGCCAGTCGGCCGCGCCGCGAATGGGCTTGTCCGGTCAATGGGGCCATCGCACTGAACACCGCCACATTGCAGGCGGTGAAGGTTCCGGCGACACCGGTCGCCAGCGCAAACACGATACCGATCATGAAACCGCTCAGGGAGACCGTCGCGGCGTCCTGGCCCAGGAGCGTACCGGCGACGTTGACTCCGATGGTCTGGTCGACGAATTCGTGGGACCACACGACCGTCAGCGCGAATCCGAACAGTGCTGCGGCAGAGATGACCAGTCCTCGTCGACGGGGAAAGTGACCGTCGACGAACAACGAGCGCGGGCGGCCCTCGTCGGATGAGACGGAAGTGGCGCGCCGGTCGCCGGAAACCCCGTCCATGAGTGAATGCACGGATAGCACCTTCCTGTCCTTTTGATGAGGCCTTGACCGTAAAGGACGTTCGACCATCGCTAGTCCGGCCGGCTCAAGGACGGCAATTCCGAAGAAGGACACCTGAACGTATGCCCCGCAAACCGGCGCGACGGCCGCTCAGCTCGCTCCCCGGGGGCTGTGCCCACCATGGGCGGGGGCACCTCCTCACGGGCCCGACACCACGTGATGTGTCCAGCCGGGCGGGACCACTCCCCCGGAGGGATCGGGGAAAACTCGGGGGCGCTCCGGGCGGGCTTCCTCGGAGATGCCCCGGTAGCGGATCCCGGACAGTTCCTCGGACATCTCCCACAGCCGCAGTTGCGCTTGTGCGTCGCGTGAGATCCTGGTGGAGTCCGCGGGAGCTGGCTGGCCCCGGGTCTCCAGGAGTCTCCCCGGGCCCAGGTACGAACCTCCCGGTACACGATGGTCGGTGGCGGCCCGCAGCACCGGTTCGGCGGCACGGGCCGGCGGCCGGGCCAGGAATCGCATCATGGCCCGGCTCACCAGCCGTAGCGGCACCGGTGCGTCGCCATGCCACAACCCGGTCGCCGACAGGCCGGGGTGCGCGGCGACCGAGACGGTCGCCGCGTGCTCGTCGGCGAGTCGGCGCTGCAGCTCGCGGGTGAACATCAGGTTCGCCAGTTTGGAGCGTCCGTAAGCGGTGAGGGACCGCCGTCCGTCTCCGGAAAAGGCCGCATGCGGGCGGAACTCGCCGGGGACGATCCGGTGCGCCAGACTTGTGACGGTGACGATCCGTGAGCCGGGCGTCCACCGCATCAGGTCCAGCAGCAGAAGCGTCAGCGCGAAGTGCCCCAGGTGGTTGACGCCGAAGTGAGCTTCGAAACCATCCTCAGTGCGGCGGTACGGGGGAAACATCACTCCGGCGTTGTTCACCAGGACATCGAGTCGCCCGTATCGGTCGCGTATCTCGGTAGCGGCCCGCCGTACTGACCGGAGTGAGGCCAGGTCCAACCGCACGACGTCCGTCTCCGGGCCCAGTCCGGCCGCTGCGGCATGGCCTCGTTCGGTGTCCCGGCAGGCAAGGACGGCCCGGGCTCCGCGGGTCGCCAGCGCCCGGGCCGTCTCCAGACCAATCCCTCCGGTCGCACCAGTGATCAGTACGACCCTGCCCCCCTGGTCCGGAATGTCCGCAGAAGACCACTCCATATTGCCCTGCTTCCTCGATCGGGTCGCGGATCCGCCCCTGCCTGGAGAGCCACTGACGATCTCGGCGTACCCCAACACCTCGTCCCTTGCCCGAGTGGGTGGCTGGGTTCCCATCCTCCGCATGAGCACCTGAGGTGGCCACTTCCAAAGTGCGCACTGGTGCTCCCCGCCCCTCGCCCCGTTTCTGCGGAATTCCCAGGAGACACTCAGCGGCTGATGAGTCGTCGGTGTCGTAGGCTCCCCCGCTGACGTCGGCTTGGTGATCACCGGATCCTCGGCTCCGGAGCCATCACAGAACCTGTCGCACCACGGTTGTAGCGGATGGCTTTGATCCGGCCGGTGATCTCCATGCCGCTGCCTCCGCCACAGAACGCCGACCCCGGTCAGGGGACAGCCGAACGACTGCCTGCGGAGGCCACCGCAGCCGCGCGGCCGCCAGGCCGCGCGGCGGAACCCACCACCTGCCCCAAGCCCCGCACATCTGTTTGATCGCGGTAACGGTCACGACGAGAGACTCAGTTGTCATGGACACTACTCGCAAACAGGCCATCGACGTATGGCGTCACAGGCGAGACGGCGCCAGCCGTTGGGACTCCATGGGGAAGCCGTCTTCCGACCTTGCCCACTCATATGTACTGAGATGAGAAAGCCGCAGGTCACAGCCCTGAAAGTTGTGAGTTATGTACTCGCTGAGGGGACATAACGCCATCGATGTGTCCCGTCTGAGGGGACACATCGATGGCGTTATGTCAGCTGGAGGCGACATAAATTCTGATTGCATGTCAAGCACAGGCGACACGAGCTGTAAGTCATGTCAAACTCAGTCGACACCACAGGAGCAGTGCGTCCGACGCCGATTCCGGCAGGGTGGGAGGAGGTCTGTCCCTCAGGGGGGACACAACTCATGCAATATGTCATGCCGGATTGACACCAATGTCAAGAAAAGATGACATAGTGCTGGCGTTCAGAGATCAACAGCTTGGGAGAACAGCCTCGTGTCGACAGAGCCGCAGCGCCGCCGTACGAGCGTCCGGGGGGCGTCCCGGACGAAGCCGCCCCTGAATGATCCGGCCGACGCCTGGGACCGGCCTCTACATTCAGTCAAGAGGCTGGACGATGTGGCACGCGCCTACCCCGGCCGCAGGCTCACACTGGACAGTGAGCGGAAGCCATTGGAGTTCTACGGAGCGCCGGACCAGCCGAACGCCTTCTCCATGGACAGTCTGGAGTTCTTCCTGATCATCGCACAGTTCTTCCGCGAGGCACTGCCTTTGCGGCTGATCCTGCTGATGATCGCGTGTCAGCGGGCCGGAGGGCGAATCCACCTCACTCAAGACGAAATGGCTCACGTCCTGGACATCTCACGTACCAAGGTGAACGAAGCTCTGAAAGAAATCATGTCCCATGGCATCGTGTTTCGGGTGAAGCGCGGTGTGTATCAGTTCAACCCGCCATACTCCTACCGGGTCGCCGAGTTCATCCCGGGCACAGAGACGACGGAGCCGGAATACGTGCGAGTCGACCAGCATACGGCCATCACGGAGATCCGGTCGGACGAGAACCTGCCGGACCTGGTGCGTTTTCCCTCGCTGGAACAGATGCGCCGGGAGATCGAGCGGCTGCGTGAGGAACGGTCGAAGGCACGGGCCGACCGCCGCCTGAATCGGACACAGCAGAAGAGAAGAGGGGCCGAACGATGAGCGGTCTGCATTTCGCCGCGGTCAACGCGGAGGGCATCGTCGCCGACCTGGACCTGCTGCCCGCGGCATACCGTGTGCTGCTCAAGATCCGTGCTTACAGCGAGCCGGGCGGCCGCATCGAGATCGATCAGATCACCCTCGCGCAGATGCTCGGCTTGAGCCGCGCTGCGGTCAACGCGGCCCTGCGCGACCTGGACCTGGCACAGCTGGTGAGGAAGCAGCGGCCCGGCGTCTATCAGCTCAATCCGATGCTGGCCGGCTACCTTTCTCCTGAGGACGCCATCGCCGCGGTCAAGACGATGCCGAAGAGCCAGCGCCTGAACTCACCCGGCTTCGTGGAGCACTACCGCAGGGCCGTCGCGGACTATCAGGACCAGCTGGCCGAAAAGCGGCGGCGCCGTGAGGACGCCAAGCGCCGCCAGAACCTCAGAACCGTGTCCTGACCCGGTTCGGTCTGTCCCCGGGAACAGACCGGACCGGGCCCGAAGTGCCATTACGTCGTAATGAAGACCGGAGCGGAAGAGCGACACACGGCACCCCCCTACTCCCCAACACACTCGCATGTCAGTATGGTGACGTCATGGCATCTCCGTATCCCGATGGCGACCGGGAAAAGGTAGCGTCGAAGCTGCCTGCCGCGATCCGTCAAGAGCTCAAGGTCCGCACCGCTGAACATGGTGTCGACATCCAGGATGCCGTCACCGAAGGCATCCATGCCTGGCGTACCGGCGACGGCCCTCATCCGACCGTCGACACCTCCGGCGCCGACTCCTTCTCCACCTGGCTCCCCGCCGGCCTGTACGACCAGTTCAAGGCGGACTGCACTGCCCGTGGCGTCTCCTACACCCAGGGCCTGGCACAGTCAGTGCGTCTCTGGCTGGACACCCACCCCTCCCCGGGGCAGCAGCCTCACACCGGGCCGCAGCGGAAAGTCGTCTGTAATCAGAAGGGCGGGGTGGGCAAGACCGCCATCGCCGCCGGCGTCGCCCAGGCGTATGCCGAGGCGGGCAAGCGAGTCCTCCTGGTCGACTACGACCCCCAGGGACACCTGAGCGAGCAGCTCGGCATCGCCCAGATTCCCCCGGGCGAGGACAGTCTGGTGGCCCACATGTGCGCTGAGGGCAAGGCCGATCTGCGTGACTTGCTGGTCACATTCGAAGACGACCGGTTCGGCAAGCGGCTGCAGATACTGCCCGCGTGTTTCGACGGGTTCCTCCTGGACGCGAAGATCGCCACCAACACCCGCATCCGCCGGCGGGAGACCACCCTCGAGCGGGCCCTGGAGCCACTGGAAGCCGACTTCGACATCGTCGTCATCGACTGTCCGCCGTCACTGGGTATCGCCATGGACGCCGCCATCTACTACGGGCGGCGCCGCGCCGACGAACCGGCGGGTACCTCCGGCGTCATCATCCCCGTCCTCGCCGAGGACTCCTCCGCCACCGCCTACGCCATGCTCACCGACCAGATCGAGTCGTTGAAGGAGGACCTGGAGCTGGAGCTGGACTACCTCGGTCTGGTGGTGAACCTGTACGACTCCCGGCGCGGGTTCGTCGCCACCTCCAGCCTCCAGCAGTGGAAGTCGCTGGGCGACCCGCCGGTGCTGGCGGTCATCGGTGACCTGAAGGAGCAGCGTGAGGCAGTCCGTATGGGCAAGCCGCTGCTGAGCTATGCGCCTCGCTGTGACCAGGCTGAGGCGATGCGGCAGATTGCGAGGTCCGCGTCGTGAGCGGTAAGGCTGACCTGCTGGGAGCTTCGTCGGCGTTCGGCCGTGCCGGTACGGCCCGCAGTACACGCGGGCGGGTTGCGGAGAAGATTCTGGGCGGTAGCGATGACGGGCCGACCCGTCTGGCTCTGCATCTGCTGAGCCAGAACCCGGACAACCCGCGTGACTCCCTGCCGGATGTCACCGATCTCGCCGCGTCCCTGCGGGACCACGGGCAGAAGTCCGCGGTGACGATCATGTCTCGTGAGGCGTATCTGGCGGCCAATCCCGGTCGGGAGGACGAGCTCGAGCCGCGAGCCGCCTACGTCGTCGTCGACGGCAACTGCCGCCTGGCTGCCGCCCGGCAGGCAGGCCTGTCCTCGCTGCGGGTGATGATGGACGAGTCACTCGGTGGCGACCCGGACGAGTTGCTGGAGTCCGCTCTGGTGGCCAACATCCACCGCCAGGACCTCGACCCGCTGGACGAGGCGCGGGCGCTGAAGAAGCTGCTGGAAGTCCACGGCACCCAGGACAAACTCGCCAAGCGGCTTCATCGGTCCCAGGGCTGGGTCTCCCAACGCTTGGCGTTGCTGTCCCTGACCCCTGAGCTGCAGAAGCGTCTGGAGAACGGTGCGGAGCCGGTGGACCTGCTGCGTGCGGTGGGGAAGAAGCCCCCGGAGCGGCAGGAGGAGGAGCTGACCCGGCTGAAGGAAGAACGCTCCCGGAAGCAGACGGCCAAGGAGCCGACGAAGAAGCAGACGCGACAGCCGGCAGCGGTTCTTCATTACGGCGTAATGAAGAACCCGGCCTCCAATGGCAGCACGACAGGGGCAGAACCGCCCGGCCGGGGCACGGACTCGTCCTGCTTCGACCGTACTCCCTCTGTTCCCGCGCGGCCCGCAGCCACCTCGGCGCCGGACACTCCGCTGTCCCGTCCCTCCGCTACGCGGATGCCGTGGGACGACCCCGGTGCGATGTGTGCGCTGCTGAAGCAGAACATGGAACCGGAGAAGTTGAGGAAGCTGTTCGAGATGCTGCAGCGCAGCCTGGGGAACGACAACGTCTGATCCGACCATCACGGCCTATGGCCCCGGGCTGCGCCGTGGTCCTGCCCCGGGTTCACTGCTTCGTTGCCGTGGGGCAGGGGTGCATGGGGTTGCACCGGCTACGGCGGTCGTATGCCAGAAAGGCGCTGAGGTCAGCCAGGCTGCGCAGATGAGGTCTCCACACGACCTGACGAGGGGCTTCGCGTTTTCCGGACAGGTAATGTAGTGCTCACTTGGCGTTCTCCTGCCCGGCGGAGAGTGCGGCCTCGGAAGAATCGTCGTCATCGTCCTGCCGCATCAGCTCGGCCAGCTTGAACACCTCCTCGATGAGCGTCTCGACGATCTTCGACTCGGGTACGGTCCTGACGACCTCGCCCTTGACGAAGATCTGCCCCTTGCCGTTGCCGGAGGCGACGCCGAGGTCCGCCTCCCTGGCCTCCCCGGGGCCGTTCACCACGCGCCCCATGACGGCCACGCGCAGCGGAATGTCCATGCCCTTCAGCCCGGGCCGTGACCTCTTCGGCCAGCTTGTAGACATCGACCTGGGCACGCCCGCAGGACGGGCAGGACACGATCTCCAGGCCGCGTTGCTTGAGGTTCAGGGCCTGAAGGATCTGGAGGCCGACCTTGACCTCCTCGGCGGGCGGCGCGCTCAAGGAGACACGGATGGTGTCGCCGATGCCCCGGGACAGCAGCGTGCCGAACGCGACAGCCGACTTGATGGTGCCCTGGAAGGCGGGACCCGCCTCCGTCACGCCGAGGTGCAGTGGGTAGTCGCACTGCACCGCGAGTTGCTTGTACGCCTCGACCATGACGACGGGGTCGCTGTGCTTGACGGAGATCTTGATGTCCCGGAAGTCGTGCTCCTCGAACAGCGACGCCTCCCACAGCGCGCTCTCGACCAGCGCCTCCGGGGTGGCCTTGCCGTACTTCTTCAGCAGCCGGCGGTCGAGCGAGCCCGCGTTGACTGGCTCTGACGTTGTTCAGCGGCCCCAGTTGGTGAAGATTCTGGGCACATTGGACGTCTTCAAGTGGCCCCGGGGATTGGTTTGCGCTGGGACCACCTGAGGCAGTGTGCCGTGATCGACTACTTCGTTTCGTCGCCCATCGGCGCCGTGGCGTCTTCCTCGGTGAGCTGGCCGGCGAGCCGCTGTATCGCCGATCGGATGCCGTGGCCGTAGGCGTCGTCGTTGAGCGCGTCGAGGTGCTCTTGGGCCTGGGCGAGGTGGGCGCGGGCCTGTTTGGTGTCTCCGAGTTTGTGGAAGTCCGCGGCGAGGTTGAGGTGCAGGGAGGGGTAGAACCCGCGGGTGGCCAGGGAGGAGTCGTGCTGTTTGGCCCGGTCGTCGGTGACCGAGGCGGCGGCGTCCAAGGCGCGCAGATCCCAGGCCAGTTCGTCCTGCGGGTCCGGCTGGAGATCGGCCATGTAGTGGGCGAGGACGCAGCGGTGGAACGGGTCGCCGTCCACGGCGATCTCCTCCCAGATCTCGGTGAACCGCCGCCGAGCACCGACGAGGTCGCCTGCGTGCTGCAGCGCCATGGCTTCCTCGATCTGCTTCATGGTCTTGTCGTCCTCGGTGGTCACGGCAGCCTCTCCGTCGCTCGTCGATGATCGAGAGGAAGCGTAGGGGCAGCCACTGACAAGGACCGGGACCAGCGTCTTTGTCCGTCCGCCGCGGCCCCCTCGAGTCTGTGGGTGAGCGGCTCAGCCAGTGGTGTCGCGTGTGGCGGCCCGGCCGCGGGCCTTGGTCCTGGCCAGGCGGTAGGACTCGGTTCCGGTTTCGATGAGGGTGGCGTTGAAGGTGAGCCGGTCCACGATCGCCGCGCAGAGCCGGGGGTCGGTGAAGGTGCGGCTCCAGCCGGTAAACGCCTCGTTGGAAGCGATCACGATGCTGTTCTTCTCCTCACGCTCCGTGAGAACCTGGAAGAGCATTTCCGCGCCGCGGCAGTCCAGTTCGAGGTAGCCGAGTTCGTCGATTTCGAGAAGATCGACGCGTCCGTAGCGGGCGATGGTCTTGCCCAACTGTTTGTCGTCTGCCGCCTCGACCAGCTCGTTCACCAGTGCAGCCGCGGTGGTGTAGCGGACGCGGTAGCCGGCCATGGCGGCGGCGGTGCCGAGCGCGATCAGCAGGTGCGATTTGCCGGTGCCCGAGTCCCCGATCAGACACAGTGAGGTTTTCTCAGCGCCTTTCGTGCCATGCATTGTTGAGGACGAGGGCGGCTTGGGTGATGGCTCCGATCCGGCCGGGGCTGATCGTCATGTGCTGGAGGGTGCGCCAGCGCTGTTTGAGTTCGGCGGCGGCGCGCTTGCCGATCGCGCGGATGCCGCGCAGGAGCCGGTTGTGGGTCCGGGTGTCCGCTGCCAGGGGTGAGGCGATGTCGGGATGGGGACGGAAGGGGGTGTGTACGCCGATGCCGGCGCCGGTGTAGCCGACATCGGCCAGGGTCGGCAGCCCGGCGCGGGCTGCGGCGTACAACGCGGGCAGCGCATGGATGCGGGCGGCGCGCAGGTCGTGCACCGAGCCGGGCTCGACGTCGGAGACCCACAGCAGCGAGCCGTCGGGAGCGGCGAGGAACTGCAGGTTTCCGGCGAAGTGCCGCCCCTTGCCGGAGTACCACAGGTCGTTGCCCCGCTCGGTGGTCCCGGCCACCCGGTCGCAGGGAATGAGCGTGCCGTCCAGCACCACGTGACTCAGGCCCTGCTCGCGGCAGCGCTCCAGCACCTGGTGCAGGTCAGGGGCACACTCGGCGAGGACGTCGATGCCCTCGTGGAGATACCGGTAGCCGGTGGCCTGGGAGATCCCGGCGTCGCGGGCCAGGCAGTGCACGCAGGTGCGGTGGCGGAACCAGCGCAGCACCAGCACCGCCTGCCGGAACGGGCCCAGCGCCCGCGCCCCGCGTGGGGTACCGATTTTCCGGCGGTGGGCGGCCAGGAGCCGAGCAAGGAAGACCACCACCGGGCGGGGGACGTCGAGCATGGCACCATAGGGGACCAACGTGAAGCCTCTGGTATCGCAGCGGACGATCTTATGAGAGAGAACCGTCCTACCAGGGGCTTTACGTCTGTCCGTCACCGGGGCAGGACTGTCCGGCCTGCCCCGGTATCGAAGTCTCACCCGGCTTCGCGTAGATCATTTCGCTGAGAAAACCTCAGTGTTACGCCCATTGCATGCCGAGCTCGCGCAGGGCGTCCAGTTGCTCCTGGTCGAGTTTGTCGCGCCTGGTTTTGGTGTTGGTGGTCCATACGCCGAGCCGTATGGCGTGCTGCTGGCCGTCGAGGGTGACGTGTTCGCTGTGTCCTCGGGGTACGGGCCGGTCGCCTTCGCGTTCCACCCACTGTGTGAGGGCCGCAAGGCCGCGCTGGAACGTCTGCTGCGTCTTGCTGGTGCCCTTGACCTCGCGGCTGGCCGCGGGGGCGGGAGGTAGGGCCTGCAGCGGCTTGATGCCCAACGTGGTCAGTCGCTCCTGCTGCTCGGGCAGGAGCCGGGCCCACGTGGCTGGCTGCTTCTGCTGCTGGAGCCACTTGCCGAGGTCGTCGCCGTCGAAGGTCACGCCGGGCTGGATGTCGGGGAGCCGGCCGTGGGGTTCGTCGGCGGCGAGGTCGTGGAGGATGGCCCAGTGGCGTTGCCAGTTGAGTGGCCAGGGGCAGTTCCAGTCCGGGTCGATCGCGGTCAGCTGCTTGGTGCGCTTTGCGGCCCGTTTCGGGTTTTTGCCGAGGCCGTCTTTGCGGCGGAGGTTGGCCATGTGCTGCCCGATGGGCACCTGGGTGCCGTCGGCGGGGTTGTTCCACACGGCGTCTTGGCGGGGGGCGAGGTGGCCGTGGGCGTGCCGGTAGGAGCGGAGGGCGGCGAGTTTGTTCTCCCAGGCTTCCTGGCCGGGTTCCCAGACCATTCCGGCCTCGGGTGCGTCCAGCAGCAGCTTGCGCCGTTCCTCCAGCTCTCCGGCCCGTAGCGCTTTGCGCTGTTGGTGGACCCATCGTCCGAGCGGAAACGTCTTCGTCGCCCCCACTTCGACCTCGACGTCATAGGGAACGGCGTAGAGGCCCGTGATCTCGTTCTCCTTCCGCCAGCGCAGCAGCGCCTGGTAGCCCTCCAGCCAGACCAGCGATTCGGGCCGGTAGACGCGGGTGCGCAGGAACGCGGCGATCGTGGCCGCGTCCCGGGGAGAGGAGAAGCGCAGCAGCGCGGACTCGGCCGCGGCCTGGGTGTCGTCCTGCTCCTGGTCGCCGCCGTCGCCCTCGCCGCCGGCCCCGATGATGCGGCCGTCCTCGTCCCGTCGGATGTGGACCTTGCGTTCGTGCCTGCTGCGGGACAGGGCGCGGGAGGCGAGCTGCTCCACGAGGCGTTCATCGTGCGAGCGCAGGCCCTGGAGCACCGCCACCAGGGGGGCGAACGAGGCGGAGGCGATCATGTCGGTGGGATCCTCGCCGGGTTTGAGGAAGACCGGTACGATGATGCGGGCGATTTTGGTGGTGCCGTCGGGGTTGGGGCGGAGGGCGCGGCCGATGTTCTGCACGATCTCGATCTGGGAGGTGCGGGTGTCGGCGAAGCACACGCCCTCGACCCCCCGGGTGCCGGTGATGTCGACGCCTTCGCCGAGGACCCGCACCGAGGCGAGGAACGCGCGGTGTACCCGGCGCCCGGCGGCGTCGACGCCGTTCGCGAACTGGCGGAGCGCCTCGCGCCGCTCACTGACGAGGTGGTCGCCGCACAGCCAGGCGGCCCACACCCTCTCCGGGGGCACGTGGCGGCCGGGCTCCAGGTCGTAGAACTCGGCGTCGATCGAGGAGGCCGGGAGCCGCTCCGCGGCGGCCAAGGCCTCGTCCGAGGTGTCGGTGGCGTACAGCTCCGCGGCTGTCTCGGGCAGTTTCTCGGCGAATGCGGCGGCTTCCTCCACTCGCTGGTGGAAGGTCATGACGGTACGCAGGTTGCATGCCGCGGCATGCTCCAACAGTGCGCTCTGCAGCAGGGCCAGGCGCCGGCCCCGCTGCGCCTCTTCGGATTCCCTGTAGACGGGGGCGGGGTCGTGGATCTCGAGGACGTCGATCTCGAATCCGGCGAGGATTCCGCGCTCGATGGCCTCCGAGAGTCCCAGCTCGGCGCCGGGAAGCCAGGCCCCGAAGGTGCCGTCCGGGTCGTCGGCCATGCTCGCGAGTTCAACCTCTTGGCCGTCCGTGCCCTTCTGCGGGCGGGGCGAGGCGAGGATGCGGGGGGTGGCGGTGAGGTAGAGCCGGAAGTCCGCTGGGATCCGCTGGTTGTCGTGGATCGCTGCCCACGGCCTCCCGAGATCACCAGCGGTTGAGTGGGCTTCGTCGATGACTGCGAGGTCGAAGCCGTCCATCTGCTGCCCGTACAGGCGCTCCCCGCCCGCCAGGGCGGCCTCCAACGGCCCGCGGACCTTCTTCCGCTCCTCCGGCTCTCTGCCGCTCTGCCAGAGCCCGTACGGACGCTGGCTCGGGTCCGGCTGTTCAGGGTCCTCGCGGTCCACCAGCGAGGCGTAGGTGGCCAGCACGACGACCGGCCCGTGCCCGGCCCACAGGGCGAGTTGAACGGGGTTGGTGGTGGTGCGCACTCCCAGTTCGTTCAGCACCGCGTCGCTTTCCAGGGAGCAGACGGCCACCATCGGCCCTCGGTGCCCGACTCGGCGCCAGGCCTGGGCGGTCTGCACGAGCAGGTCCAGGGTCGGCACCATGACGAGGATCCGCCCGCGGGGGAAGCATTCCAGTGCGCACGCGGCGGCCGTGATCGTCTTCCCCGATCCGGTCGCGGACACGATCGTGCCCCGTGCCCCCTCCGGGGGTACAGGTGACCTTGTAGGGAATCCCACCCATTTTCGGAAAGCTGCTTTCTGGGCCACCTGGTGTTCCCGAAGCTGAGTACCCAGCATCCTCAAGCCCTCCCCATGCCTTCTTCTTCGCCCGCTTCGAGAATCACTGGGACGGTATGAAGGGCTGCACGGAAACCGTACCGTCCTCGCCTATCACGATTCGCTCGGCGAGCTGGGACAGGACCTGAGAGGGAGGCAGCCCCGCCCGGTAGGCCACCGCCCGGACCAGTCGGCTGGACGCGTCGGACAACCAGACCTCCGCACGCAGCTCATCCGATCCCTCCCGCACCCGCTCCTCGGAAGCGGCCTGTGCCGCGAGCACACCAGCAAGCCGTTCCTCACGCTCACGGGTCCACACCGAGCCCTGAACATCCTGCTCCGGCTCATACACGCTCCAACCGAGCGCGGTCATCAAGTCCCTGACGCGCCGCCACTCAGCGTGCTTGGCGAGCCAGATGACAGCCAACCGTTCCCGGTCCATCTCGAATTTGTAGAAGGAGCCGTTCCCCCTCAGCTGCTCCGCAGTTTCCCGCTCACGGACAGCTGCCTCCGCCACCCTCTCCGCAACGGCGGCGGCATCCAAGCCACTCGCCTGACGCCGGACCTGATCACGCGCCACGTCCTGAGCACTCCACATGCTTTTCCCTTTTTCGGAAAGGGCGGACATCTGGGCCCGCATCAGATGATCGAGGGGGTGTCTTATGCTTCCGCCAAGACTACATGTACATCAAACCAGGAGAAGCCGCTACGCCGACATCCGACCAGACCGAACCACCTCGTCCTGCAGTCAGCCCGGCCCGCACAGCAGGCCCAACCACCACCCACCGCCAGCACATCACCTCCCTTCCAGGCCGATCCCGAAGGGGTGGAGCGCAGCGGAACCCCTAAGACCGCGCCGGCGAAGCCGGCGCGGCTGGCCCGAGCACAGCGAGGGGGCCCCCGGCGCGCAGCACCGGCCTTCGGCTCCCGCAGCGAAGCGGAGGG